>JANLTS010000646.1:0-3358 GCA_031363045.1 Hyphomicrobiales bacterium | reverse complement strand
CGAGGCGCAGCGCCGCTGGCCACTCGATGCCAGTCTCATCATCCATCGCTATGGCCGCCTCGAACCGGGCGACGACATCGTACTGGTCATCACCGCCTCGTCACACCGCGAAGCCGCTTTCGAGGCCTGTCACTTTCTCATCGACTGGCTGAAAACCAAGGCACCCTTCTGGAAGCTCGAGGAGGGACCGGAAGGTTCCAGCTGGGTCGCCGCCAAGGACAGCGACGATGACGCGGCCCGGCGCTGGGAGCCGCCACGGATTTGACGTCCCGGCCCCGCTCGCTCCTGCGCACGCTGGCCGATGCGATGGTCTTCGTCACGTTGCTCGTCATGGTGATACTGGCTTTGAATCGCACAGGCTGGCTGGCACCGGAACGCGGAAGCTTCATCGCCATCGACGGCGATTCGCTCCGCAAGGGCGAAAGCGAGTATCGCCTCCACGCCATCGATGCACCGGAACTGCATCAGACCTGCGTGTCGTCTTCCGGAGCTGACTATCCATGCGGACGAGAAGCCCACAAGGTTCTGCGGACGCTGGTGTCCGGCCACGACCTTACCTGCCGCATCCTCGAAACCGACCGCTATGGCCGCTTCGTTGGCAGTTGCTCCGCCGCAGAGATCGACATCAACGCCGAGATGGTCCGCCAAGGCTGGGCCATCGCCTACCGCCAGCACGGCTTGGACTATGCCGCAGCCGAATCGGAAGCAAGAAATGCCCGCCGCGGCATCTGGCAAGGCCGGTTCGAGACGCCGGAAGACTGGCGCGCCGAGCACCGCAACAAAGTTATCCAGAGCGGAATGGCCGTCGAGCTGAACGACTAGCGCATCGGACGAGCAAGTGGACTCACTTGCGAAGTGAAAGATGGGCCAGATTCATAGCGTTAGAGCAACTTATCGACGGTCAATTGACCGTCGGTTGCTCCAACGCAGATGCGCCCAGCTTGCCCGTCAGGACGCATTTCCCCGGACGCTCCGGTTCTGGGCGATCCAGGCGCTGCAATAGTCGTAAAACAGGTAATCCTGAACATACCACTGGCGCAGGTTCCGCCTCGCTTTCTCCGACAAATCCGGAGTTCCGTCATAGTCGTTGCTGTGGCTGAGAACCCGGTCGTCGGTGAATGAGACGGGGATTATCAAGCCAAGCACAGAGCTCAGATGGGCGACGTCGGCACTCAAATGTTCCTGTCTCAGGATGGCCAGCGGCGGGCGAACCTTGAAGAAAAATCCCTGCCGCGAAAACCAGTCATATTGCTGTAGGAAATGAACGCTGGCCTTCATCGCGCAAAATGCCAGGAACCCCCGTTCAGCCGGCTCGAACAGAGCCTCTGCCAGATCATTGGCATGCTCGAAGTTGGCGAAGACGTGTCTTTCATTGGGCGACCACTCGACATTGAGCCTGGGCCGCCCCTTGCGCTTCCGGCTATAGAATGCCGAGCGGAACCTCGCCTCGGGCTGGCGGATCGAGAAGAAATAGTCGCTAGCTGGAGGTAGATTGGCGAGAATGGCTTGATGACCATGAGCTTCGATGTAGCAGTCTTCGCAGTTGTCGTTGATTTGCGATATCAGATGCTTGATCTGGGTGCCGGCCGTCTTGCCAATATGCAGGAAATGAATTGTTCTCACCCAAGGTCTCCCGAACAACAACTGCCGGAGTGCACGGCAGTAGAATACCCATCGGTTTCGTAAGCTGCGGCACGGCATGGCAAGAGAGCGGCGTAGTCTATCTTCAAGCCGTGCATCCTCCACAGGAACTTCCAGATTTCTGAGAGAATAATGGTGCTGCCAGGGGGAATCGAACCCACGACCTCTCCCTTACCAAGGGAGTGCTCTACCACTGAGCTACGGCAGCGCCGATTGCGCGAAACGCGGGCGGACACATGCCACAGGTGGCACCGCTTCGCAACCCCGTCGCTTGACGGCGGCGCCGCCCGCGCCGAAAACAGCGTCATGAGTGAGCAAAAACAGGCACAGGAGCGGCGGAAACAGCGTTTGGCCAAGGCGTTGAAGGCCAATATGGCCAAGCGCAAGGCGCAAGCCAGGGCCAAGACCGCTGCAATACCGCCGTCGCCGGAAAAGCCACTTAAGGATTGAGGTTGCCGCAATTGGGCCATGTGTGCTTGTTACCGCCCAAATCGAGCATGAGGGGCAAGGCAACAGCGGGATGATTCCGCCAGCCTTCGCCCGTCTCAGGGGGACAGACACCACATGGACCGAATCCGTATCCGCGGCGGCAACCGACTCAATGGCAGCATTCAGATTTCCGGCGCCAAGAATGCCGCCCTGCCGCTGATGATCGTGTCGCTGCTGACGCCTGAGACCCTCACCCTCTCCAATGTGCCGCGGCTGGCCGACGTCCGGCAATTGCAGCGCATCCTGCAGAATCATGGCGTCGATATCATGGTGGCGGGCAAGCGCCCCGGCCAGAACGGCATGATGGGCGATGTCAAACAGCTCTCCGCCAAGACCATCGCCGATACGCTGGCGCCCTATGAGCTCGTCTCCAAGATGCGGGCGAGCTTCTGGGTGCTGGGGCCGTTGCTGGCGCGTTGCGGTGAAGCCAAAGTGTCGCTGCCCGGCGGTTGCGCCATCGGCACGCGTCCGGTCGACATGCATCTTCACGCCATGGAAAAACTTGGTGCTGCAATCGAGATCGAGGCTGGTTATGTCATCGCCAAGGCCAAGCACGGTTTGAAGGGTGCGCATATCAAGTTCGACAAGGTGTCGGTCGGCGCCACGCATTCGGCCCTGATGGCTTCGGTTCTCGCCCACGGTGATACAATCATCGAGAACGCGGCGTACGAGCCGGAGATTGGCGATGTCGCGGAATGCCTCGTCAAGATGGGCGCCCACATCGAGGGCATCCACACATCGACACTGAAAATCCGTGGCGCCACCTCGCTGCATGGTGCCGAGCACAGCGTCATTGCCGACCGCATCGAAGCCGGCACCTATGCCATGTGTGTCGGCATGACGGGTGGCGACGTGCTGCTGAAGGATGCCAATGCCAATCACCTGGGCGCGGTCATCGACGTGTTGCGCCAGGCTGGCGTTTCGGCCGAGGCCACCAATGAAGGCGTCAAGGTCTATCGCAATGGCCAGGCGCTGGCGCCGGTGAAGCTCGATACGCAGCCCTATCCAGGCTTTCCCACCGATTGCCAGGCGCAGTTGATGGCGCTGATGACCAAGGCCAATGGCACCAGCGTCATCCGCGAAACGATTTTCGAGAATCGCTTCATGCATGTGCAGGAATTGGCGCGTCTTGGTGCTGACATCACCCTGCATGGCGATACGGCTGAAGTGCATGGCGTCAAGAAGCTCACCGGTGCGCCGGTAATGGCGACCGATCTCCGCGCTTCGG
>JANLTS010000293.1:0-18072 GCA_031363045.1 Hyphomicrobiales bacterium | reverse complement strand
CGGAGGATGACGGGCACTTGTGGTGATTTCTACCTTGTCGGCACCGGCTTTTCGCCGCGGTAGTCGTAGAAGCCGCGGTTGGATTTGCGGCCGAGCCAGTCGGCTTCGACATATTTCACCAGCAGCGGGCAGGGGCGGTATTTCGAATCCGCCAGGCCATCATGCACCAAGCTGCATCAGCCATTCTTAGTCAGAGCGGGAACGAAAGAGATGCAACGAGTCTTACAAGATCGGCTTGCCGTCGAGTTCCTGTCTTGGAAAATACCTTCAAAAGATGAGTTCTGACTGTGCTCGAGCCGATGTTGAGGGTTTGCGCGACGGTAGCTAGAGTGCTTCCAGCCGCTACTTCAGAGAGAACTCGTGTCTCCATCGGGGTCAGGTTGAAGAGCGCTGCCAATGCAGCATCGGGCGATTCCGACTGACCTGCTGCCGAAGTAACGAATATTGCGGCAACTGCCTTGGGCGACAATCCGACGGGCATTGGCCGATGCTTCAGGGTCAATACATGAAGAATAAATGGATCACCATGGGCGTTCGGTGCCGGGATTCGGTGGCTGTGGTCCCCGGCTGCAATTGTGGACTTGGGAGTAACTTGCAACACCGCTCGCAGAGCTGCAGTCACCTGCTGAGATTGAGGTTTGAGAACACCACCCAGCGAACCAATTGGATCACCTGCTTCGAGCAGAGATTGCGCAGCCGTGTTTGCGTGGATAACTTGTAAATTTGCGCCGACTAGCAGAACTGCCACAGACAGCGTATCAAGCACGGTTTCGAAGGTTGAAGCCTGTAGGCTCTTGAAATCAAGCAACTTGGCCGAAGCGGTGCCATTCCCAACAGGAAAGAATGTCGATCGGAATTTTTCCTGGTTGCGGTCGGACGCCGAGTTTCCATTCCCTTCCGGGGCTACATTGCCCTTCCTAAAGTCAACAATCGGCTGCGAAGAAGCCATAACGCTGGACCAACTGGTATCATCGTTGCTTGGCAATTGAAAAGATTCAACCAGATGAAGTTCCGTTCCATCAACCGCCCAATCAATCGTGTCGCGGCTGACCTGGCGCCGTCCTTCCAAGAATGATGCGATTGCGTCAGGATATGCGGCGAAGGAGGCGATAGGAGCTGGAGATAAGAAGTTTTCGAGAGAGCGGCGGTTATCTGCCCTGTACAAGTCAATTGCTGAATTGTCGAACCCCTTCCACTTCACTTCTTTTGCGAGCAGAGTTCGTATCTCTGGACTGCCGTTCAGAAAACGGCGAATGTCTTTTATTCCAGAGTTAAGCAATTGATCGATTTGAACTTTGAATCCAGACCAGTCTTCTTCCCAGTAAACAATAGGTGGTGCTTCAAAGGAATGGCTGAATCTTCTCGCGTCCTCAATTGAGTTCAATGCCGCTCTCTCGAAATCGGTGACATCGGAACAAATCGAAATGATGCCGCCGTCAAGGGCTCGGCGCTCGGTGATTTGCATGATCCGGCCATCACTGCGTGCCTGCAAATAAGACTCACCGGGTTTGCGATGTCTGTCCAATTGGGACGCAAGCCAGCTTTCCGCGTGCAAACCGCCAAGCGCGATACCGTTCTGATCCAGCAGCCTTCTCAGTATCCATTCATACTGGCTGCCAGGAGGGAGCGGCCCTCCGGTGTCGAGCGACATCATGTTGCTAAATCTGGAATTGCAAAAGGTCAATCGGTCATATGGATCGAAAAGAGCAAATCCATCAGTGATACTCTCGAGCACAAAGTCATAACTCGAATTCATGGCGGCCAGAAGTTTCTCATGCGACAAACCGACGGTCATGCCAATCTCTTACCCCTAGGCCTCGACAAACAGAAACCGAACTCTAACCGATAATTTCAGACGGGTCAAAATACGGCAGGAAATTCGAACTCTCCACCATTTGGATGAAGACCAGAATGGTTCTCCAAGATAGAAAATTGGGCATCAAGACCCAAAATTGGAGGATCAAATGCCAACGCGCGTATTGTTCTTAAGCCTTTTTGCGCTTTCACTTTGTCCGTTGGCGGCATGGGGTGATGTCCTTGATGTGGCCGCAACAGCATGCGAGGGAAATCCGGTTTGCTCTCACAGTGCCCGCGATCAAACCGGACAGATGCAGTTCTACATTCTGCGAAAAGGCATCACTTTATCACTTAAATGCGGATTGGCCGGCGAATGCGTGAAGGTACTTCCCAAGGGAAAGAGCGCAAAAGTGGCTGATGCCTTGCTGCTGCTGACTTCGAAATAAATAGATCGTGACGGGTGCCGCCCCTCTATTGCAAGGTCTCGCATTGGGATTTGCAATATGTGGAACGCTCGGCCCGCAAAGTCTCTTTGTCTTGAAGCAAGGCGTCAGGCGGGAGAGAGCCTTTCATGTCGCGACCATTTGCACGATGGCTGACCTCCTGCTCATTTCGATCGCTCTTATCCTCGCGGATGCGGTCGTGGTCATTTTCCCTGATGCCGCCAGAATAGGACTCTGGGGTGGCGCGGTCTTCACGCTGCTGTTCGGCTGTTATGTATTGCTGGCGGCCGCCAATGCTGGGGATTTGCATAATATGGATGCACAGGTGCCAAAGGTTACAGGCGCGGCATTCGCTGTCAGTTTTGCCAACCCCCAGGTCTATTTTGAGATGACGGTACTGGTGGGCGCCGGCACCCTGCAGTTCGTGCCCGCAGAAAAAATCCTTTTCGCGCTAGGGGTTTGGCTAGTTTCGCCATTGTGGTTCTTTGGTCTCGTTGCATGCGGGCACAACTTTTCAAGTTTCTTTGAGCGGCCTGGCGCAAGAAAGGCATTTGACCTGGCTTCGGGTCTGTTGATGATCATGATCGCAGCGACCATGGTCTCAAATCAAATCTACCGCTGATTTATAGTGCGTATGGTCAACAACAACTCTCGAGACGCTCGCCATGCCAATCGAGCGGTGCGAAAAACAAGCGGCATTCTGGCAACTCCAACCAAACGGGATTTTTATCTTGTCGGCACCGGCTTTTCGCCGCGATAGTCGTAAAAGCCGCGGTTGGATTTGCGGCCGAGCCAGCCGGCCTCGACGTATTTCACCAGCAGTGGGCAGGGGCGGTATTTCGAATCCGCCAGGCCATCATGCAGCACTTGCATCACCGATAAACATGTGTCGAGGCCGATGAAATCGGCGAGTTCCAGCGGCCCCATTGGGTGGCGGGCGCCGAGCTTCATGGCGGTGTCGATGGCCTCGACGCCGCCAACGCCCTCATACAGCGTATAGATCGCCTCGTTGATCATCGGCAGCAGGATGCGGTTGACGATGAAGGCCGGAAAATCTTCCGAGACGGCGATGGTCTTGTGTAGCGAGACGGCGAATTCCTTGGCGGTCGAGAAGGTCTGCTCCTCGGTGGCAATGCCGCGGATCAGTTCCACCAGTTCCATCACCGGAACCGGGTTCATGAAATGAATGCCCATGAATTTCTCGGGCCGGTCGGTCGAAGCCGCAAGCCTGGTGATCGAGATCGACGAGGTGTTGGTGCCGACCAGGCATTCGGGCTTCAGGTGCGGGCATAGCGCCTGATAGATCTTGCGCTTGATCTGCTCGTCCTCAACCGCACTTTCGATCACCAGGTCATAATCGCCGAAGCCGTCATAGGAGGGCACGGAGGAAATGCGCGACAGCGCCTGTTCGCGCTCGGCCTCGGTCAGCTTGCCGGAGCTCACCCGGCGGGCGAGATTGCCGTTGATGGTGGCGAGCCCCGCCTCGATACGGTCCTTGGCAATGTCGTTGAGGCCGACGTCATAGCCCGCCAGCGCGCAAACTTGCGCAATGCCGTTGCCCATCTGCCCGGCGCCAATGACGCCGACTTTCTTGATCTGCATGTGACCTTGTGTACCCGAATTCAAAAGGCATCTGTCGAAGTTGGCGGAGCCTATAACGCGCCCAAGAACAGGGCAAGCGGATTTCGCAGGTGCAGCATGAGACGTTGGGTGGCCTCCCAGGTCAATATCTGCGATCACGGTTTCGTGAAGCCCTTGTAAGCGCGGTTCCCCGGCCTGACATCTGACCCTCATCAAATTGCAGGGAGGGACGCGACCATGATCACCGTCAACATCAATGGTGTGGACCGCGAGGTTGATGCCGAGCCCGATATGCCGCTGCTCTGGGCCATCCGCGACGTCGTTGGACTGACCGGCACGAAATTCGGCTGCGGACTTGCGCAATGCGGCGCCTGCACGGTGCATCTCGACGGCCAGCCTGTCCGCTCCTGCCAGACTGCACTGAGCGATGTCGGGACGGCCAAGATCACCACCATCGAGGGCGTTTCCGGCAAGGTTGCCGAAACGGTCCAGGCCGTCTGGGCCGAGATGGACGTGCCGCAATGCGGCTATTGTCAGTCCGGCCAGATCATGTCGGCGGTGGCGCTTCTGAGCGAAAACCAGAAACCCGGCGACGGCGACATCGATGCCGCCATGTCGGGTAATCTCTGCCGCTGTGCCACTTACGCCCGCATCCGCACCGCCATTCACGAATCTGCCCGACGGCTGGAGGCCTGAACCATGTACCCCAAGATATTTGAAGATTCCTACCTCGTCCCGCAGCGGGTCAAAGCCACGCGGCGCGGATTTATTCTCGGTGCCGCCGCCACCGCCGCGGGGCTTGCCGTCGGCTTTCGCATGCCCATTCCGGCTGCAGCACAAGATGCACCCAAGGCGCATCCGTTCCAGCCCTATGTGGCGATCGCTCCCGACGGAGCCGTCACCATCTATTCCTCGCAGTTCGAAATGGGCCAGGGCGCTTATTTCGGCATCGCCACGCTGGTGAACGAGGAGCTTGATGCCGACTGGGCCTCGATCAGTGTCGAGGGCGGTGCTGGCAACGTTGCGGCCTATGGTAATCTCGCCTGGGGCGGCACGGCACAAGGCACCGGTGGTTCTACCTCGATGACTTCATCGTGGGAGCGTTACCGCAAGGCCGGTGCGGCGATGCGCATGATGCTGGTGGAAGCTGCGGCCAAGGATTGGGGAGTGCCATCCACAGAAGTTACCGCTGCCGGTGGCAAGCTCTCGCATGCCTCGGGGAAGTCCGCGAGCTACGGCGAGATGGCGGCGAAGGCATCCGGAGTTGCTCCGCCTACGGACATTCCATTGAAGCCCGCCTCGGCATGGACGCAGATCGGCAATGCCGGTCTCAAGCGCTACGATTCGAAGATGAAGACCAATGGCACGGCGCCCTTCACCATTGACGTGAAACTGCCGAACATGGCCACCGCCGTGATGATCCATCCGCCGAAGTTCGGCGCCACGGTTCAAAGCTTCGATGCGGCGAAGGCCAAGGCGGTCAAAGGCGTCATCGACGTCGTGCAGATTTCGCGCGGTGTTGCAGTGGTTGCTGAGAACATGTGGGCGGCGATCAAGGGCCGCGACCAGGTGAGCGTCACCTGGAACGAGGACAAGGCCGAGAAGCGTGGGTCGGCCGAAATTCTCGCCGCATATGAAACGCAGGCCAAGGCGGCGCCGATTGCCGTTGCGCGCAACGATGGCGATGCAACAGCTGCGTTTGCCGCCGCGGCTAAGACCCTCGAAGCGACCTTCACCTTCCCCTATCTTGCCCACGCAGCGCTCGAACCGCTGAACTCGGTGGCGATGATGAAGGATGGCGTGGTCGAAATCTGGGCTGGCCATCAGATGCCGGACCTCTACCAATTCATCGCCTCGCAGATTGCCGGTGTCACGCCCGACAAGGTGAAGCTGCATGTGATGCGCTCCGGCGGTGGCTTCGGCCGCCGCGCCGTGTTCGATGCCGATGTGGTGGCGGAATCGGTCGAGGTGGCGAAAGCCATTGGCTGGTCGCGCCCGGTCAAGGTGCAGTGGACGCGCGACAATGACATGAGGGGCGGGCGCTACCGCCCTGCCTACGTGCACGCGATGAAGGCGGCGCTCGACAAAGACGGCAATGTCACGGCGTGGTCGAACCACATTGTCGGCCAGTCGATCATGTCGGGGACGATCTTCGAAGGCATGGTGCAGAACGGCATCGACTTCACCTCCGTCGAAGGTGCGTCAAATCTCCCCTATGCCATCCCCAACCTGAGTGTCGGCCTCTCCACGATGCAAACCGGAGTTCCGGTTTTGTGGTGGCGCGCGGTGGGTTCGACCCACACCGCCTATGCGGTCGAGGCGTTCATCGACGAGGTGGCGGAAGCCGCGGGCAAGGACCCGGTGGCCTTCCGGCTGGATCTGCTGAAAGACCATCCGCGCCATATGGCTGCGTTGAAACTTGCCGCTGATAAGGCCGGTTGGGGAACAGCGCCCGCTGCTGGCCGCTTCCGTGGCGTGGCGGTGGCCGAAGCTTTCAGCACGGTCGTCGCACAGATTGCTGAAATCAGCATTCCGTCACCTGGCCAGGTCAAGGTCGAGCGCGTGGTGTGTGCGGTTGACTGTGGCACCGCAATCAATCCCGATCAGGTGGTGGCGCAGATGCAGGGCGGCATCGGCTTCGGCCTGAGCTCGATCCTCGGCGAGGAAATCAGCTTGACCGATGGGGCCGTCGATCAGGCCAACTACGACACCTACACACCGCTGCGCATCGACCAGATGCCGGTCGTCGAAGTGCACATCGTACCGTCGGAAGCGCCACCAACCGGAGCCGGTGAGCCCGGCGTCCCGCCGATTGGCCCCGCCGTTGCGAATGCCGTCTATCAGGCAACAAAGAAGCGGGTGCGGACCCTGCCATTCGCCAAGGGCTATACGGCCTAGACCTGCCGCGCGACCGGGTGCGAAAGCGCCCGGTCAGCTTCGGCGATTTCGGCCATGACAGTGGTGAATGCGGGCCGCTTGCTGAGCCGGTCGTGCCAGGCCTTTAGATTGGGGTGCCGGGTCAACGGCGGGCCGCCCAAGCGCAGCGCGTAATGCACCACCATGAATGTTGCAATGTCGGCCACTGTCATCGGCCCACACAGGAAATCGCGGCCAGCCAGCTTGTGGTCCAACGCCTGATGATTGCCGTCGATCGTTGACTGGGCGGCGCGAGCCTCGATTTCCTGTTCGTCACGCCGCGCGATGTCGGCTCCCGGCGGCTCGGTGCGGAACATCAGTTTCTGGACCGGCCTTAGCAGCACTTCATCGGCTTCGAGTTCAAGTTGACGGCAGCGGGCGCGATCCCGGGCGCTGGTGGGATAAAGCGGCATCTGCGGATAGGAGTCTTCGAGATATTCAAGAATGACCGTCGAGTCGTAGAGCGTCAGATCGCCGTCAACGAGCACCGGCACCTGTCCTTTGGGATTGGCTGCAACCACCACATCATTTTTTGGGGCATAACCGAGCGTCTGACTGAACGGCACCATGGTGCGGGAATAGGCCAGAGCTTTCTCGCCAAGGGCGATCTCGATCTTGCGGGCAAAGAGGCTCAAAGGTCCGGAATAAAGGTGCATGGCTGATCCTGTTCCGCGCTGCTGTCAGGGCGTGTCAGGATAGCATAGTGTAAATAAAAATGGGCGGCGCCTTGGCCGCACTGACATCGCCCTTGTGGGGAGGGGCAGGGGTGGGGGTCCGCGAGTCACGGCACCAACCACCCCCCACCCTTAATCCCTCCCCACAAGGGGGAGGGAAATCTTCCTACTTCTCCAGCTTCGCCAGTTCGGCGTCGAACTCGGGGACGGCGGTGAAGAGATCGGCGACGAGGCCAAAATCCACGGCCTGGAAGATCGGGGCATCTACGTCACAAGTCTTTACTTAGGGTTTTTTCTGACTTAGTGTCAGCTTTCGGACAAAGCATCCATTTTGTGCTCATAAGGAGTAGGACTTGAAGCTGGAATTCAATTGGCAGACGCCTCTGCTTCTCACCCAGAACAAGCGGATTGTTCTAACAGACGAAGAACAAGAGCAGATAGAGGACAGACCTGGGGTATATTTTTTTGCTAGGAATTTTGGCAAGAACTCCCAGCCTTTCTATATCGGTGAAACTCTGACGCTCAGGAAACGACTGAAGAATCATCTATCTACGGTTCGAATCGCTGACATACTGAGAGGAATGAAAGTCAAAGACGCACCTGAGATCAGCAATGGTCGTCGTACTTTTCACTTTGCCTATTTGGTCGCGAATAAGAATAAAGAAAACACTAAGAAGGCGCTTCAGATTGCCCAGAAATTTATGATTCGAGAAGCAATCGCATTGAATCTTCCGCTGCTCAATGCAAAACTTACTGTCATCAAAACTGACAGCCTCACTTTTGCGGGCGGCAATGAATCTCGAGGCGTGTTTAAGAGAGTGAATTCCGTTGCACAATAACAAATAGCGATAGGAAACCAAGGGAAGGCTCCCTCAAGGCTCTTCCGTTATTCATCCGTCTACGGAATATCTACTTCCCCAGTTTCGCCAATTCCGCATCGAACTCCGGCACGGCGGTGAAGAGATCGGCGACGAGTCCGAAATCCGCCACCTGGAAGATCGGAGCTTCCTCGTCCTTGTTGATGGCGACGATGATCTTCGAGTCCTTCATGCCGGCCAGATGCTGGATGGCGCCGGAGATGCCGACGGCGATATAGAGGTTCGGGGCCACCACCTTGCCGGTCTGGCCGACCTGGTAGTCGTTCGGCACATAGCCGGCATCGACAGCGGCGCGCGACGCTCCAACAGCCGCATTGAGTTTCTTCGCCACCGATTCAAGCAGCTTGAAATTCTCGCCGTTCTGCATGCGGCGTCCGCCGGTGACGATGACCTTGGCCGAGGTCAGTTCGGGGCGGTCGGACTGCGTCAGGTTTTCGCCCTGGTAGGACGACAGCCCGGGATCGGCTGGAACGCTGACGCTTTCGATGGCGGCGGACCCACCTTCGGGTGCAGCGGCAAAAGAAGCAGTACGCACGGTGATGAGTTTTTTGGCATCGGTCGACTGCACTGTCTGGACGGCGTTACCGGCATAGATCAGGCGCACGAACGTATCGGGCGATTTCACTTCCGAGATATCGGAAATCTGCATCACGTCGAGCAAAGCTGCGGCGCGCGGCATGAAGTTCTTGCCGTTACCGGTGGCGGCGGTGACGATGTGATCGTAGGCGCCGCTGAGCGACACGATGAGGGCCGCCATGGGTTCGGCCAGCGGCCGCTCGAGCGAGGCTGACTCGGCATGCAGCACCTTCTTCACGCCACTCAGTTTGGCGGCGGCGGCGGCAGCAGGTCCGGCGTTGTTACCGGCCACCAGCACGTGCACGTCGCCGCCCATCAAGGCAGCGGCGGTCAGGGCCTTGTGGGTTGCATCCTTCAAGGATGCGTTGTCGTGTTCGGCGATCAGGAGAACGGCCATCAGATTGCTCCCGCTTCCTTGAGTTTGGCGACGAGTTCAGCTGGTGTCTTCACCTTGATGCCGGCGAGGCGCTTCGGCGGTTCCTCGGTCTTGATCACTTTGAGGCGCGGGCTCACGTCAACGCCATAGTCGGCCGGCGTCTTCTCATCCAAGGGCTTCTTCTTGGCCTTCATGATGTTGGGGAGCGAGGCATAGCGCGGCTGGTTCAGGCGCAGGTCGGTTGTGACCACCAATGGCAGCTTGACCTTCAGCATCTGCAAGCCACCGTCGATTTCGCGGGTGATGTTGGCGGAGCCATCACCGGGTTCGAGCTTCGAAGTGAAGGCGGCCTGGGCCCAGCCCAGCAGCGCTGACAGCATCTGGCCGGTCTGGTTGCAGTCATCGTCGATCGCCTGCTTGCCGAGGATGACGATCTCCGGCCGTTCGGCTTCAACCACGCCCTTGAGAATTTTGGCCACCGCGAGGGGCTCCACCAGCGCGTCGGTCTTGACCAGGATCGCCCGGTCGGCACCCATGGCCAAGGCGGTGCGCAAGGTTTCCTGGGATTGTTGCGGCCCGATCGACACGGCGATCACTTCGGTCGCCTTGCCCTGTTCCTTGAGGCGCACGGCTTCCTCGATGCCGATCTCGTCGAAGGGGTTCATCGACATCTTCACATTGGCCAGTTCGACACCCGAACCGTCGGCCTTCACACGGATCTTGACGTTATAGTCAACGACCCGCTTCACAGCGACCAGGACTTTCATCATTTCCCTCAGATTTGCGGTGCACAAAAATTTTGCCGGACCCTAGTGAGGGCAACCCCTCAAGTCAATTCCATCAACGCCTGTAATGTGCCGAATGCGACCTATTCGCCCACCCGGATCAGCAAGCGGCGGCGGATGGCATACGTGATGGCGAAGCCGGCAATGAAGCCTCCAATATGCGCGCCCCAAGCGACGCTCACCTCGCTATTGCCCTGATCCATCCAGAACGACACGATCTGCAGGATGAACCAGCCACCCAGAACCCACATGGCGCCAATGCGCAATGGCAGGCGCATGAACAGCAGGATCCACACCCGGGCCTTGGGAAACAGCACGATGTAGGATCCAAGCATGCCCGACACCGCACCCGAAGCACCGATCAATGGCGCATTGGATGTGGGCGCCAGCGCCACATGGGCAAGCCCCGCCGCTATGCCGCACAGCACGTAGAGCATGGCGAAGGCCGGGCGGCCGAAGGCATCCTCGATGTTGTCGGCGAAGACCCAGAGAAACAACATGTTGGAAATCAGGTGCCACCAGCCAGCATGCAGGAACTGGTAGGTGACGAGCGTCACCGGTTCAGGGATCGGGTCATAGCCGATGGCGGGCGGGATCATGCCCAGCAGTTCCCCCGGCACCATGCCCCAGCCGGATGCAATGGCCGCCAGCACCTGCTCCGAACTGAAGGCGCCGGTGGTGAGATACATCACCACATTGAGGGCGATGATGATGACGGTGATGAGCTGGAAGCGGATGACCTTCAACGGCGTTGAATCGTGAAGGGGCACGAACATCAGCGGGTCTTTCCGGGAACCCAGAGCACGTCGCCTGGCCCTCGCGCATTGGCCCAGCGGCTGGCGACGAAGAAGAAATCCGACAGGCGGTTGACGTAAGCCACGGCGCCTTCGCTCACATGCTCGCCCTCATGCGAAGCCAATTCGACGATGAGGCGCTCGGCGCGCCGGCAGACGGTGCGCGATTGATGCAAGTATGCCGCCGCCGGATGGCCGCCCGGCAAGACGAAGGAGCGCAGCGGCGACAGCTCGCCATTGAGATCGTCGATCTCGGTCTCGAGGCGCTCGAATTGTTTCGGCAGGATGCGCAAGGGTTCGTAACCCAGGTCCTTGCCGGTGTCAGGCACGCAGAGATCCGCGCCGAGATCGAAGAGTTCGTTCTGGATGCGGGCCAGCATCAGGTCGAGCTTGTACATTTCGGGCACAGACGTGTGCAGCCGCACGAGGCCCAGCGTGGCGTTGGTTTCATCCACCGTGCCATAGGCGTGGATGCGCAGATGGGCTTTCGACACGCGCTCACCGGAGCCCAATGCCGTCTCGCCCTTGTCGCCGGTGCGGGTGTAAATGCGGTTCAATACGACCATGATGCTCAACCTCTCCCGCAACGGGAGGGGTTGAGTCAACTATTCATTGCGCAAGTAAGGTGCTGGCTTGGCCGAGAGCGCGGCCCAGGTAACACTCAAGCCGGCGATCACTGTCACGACCATGGCGATGAGGGCGGTCAGTGCGGCCGTCGCAAGCGAAAAGCTCCATGGCATTTCGAGCAGGAAGCGGGCGAGGAACCATGAACCGAGCGAACCCACCGCCAATCCGAAGATCGCGGCAGCAAATCCCAAGGCGGCATATTCGATGACAAAGGCGCCGACCAGCTGGCGCTTCGAGGCGCCATAGGTTTTCAGCACCACCGCTTCATAGAGCCGGTCGGAAAGACCCGCCGCCAAGGCGCCTGCCAGCACCAACACGCCGGTCAGCAAGGTCAGCACATTGGCGCCGCGAATGGCCGAGAGCATCTGGCCCAACAATCCGCTGACAATGTCGATGGCATCCTTGACGCGCACGGCGGTGACAGACGGATAGGCGCGCGCCATGCGGTTGAGGACTTGGGCCTCGTCACCGCCCTCCATCTCGACGGTGACAACGTGGCTGTGCGGCGCATTCTTCAAGGCATTGGGCGAGAACACCATGACGAAATTGATGCCGAGGCTGCGCCAGTTCACCTGCCGGAAATTGGCGACCTTGGCCGTCAACTCGCGGCCCAGCACGTTGACGGTAATCTCATCGCCGATCTTGAGGCCAAGCCCTGCGCCGATTTCGTCGACCATCGACACCAGCGGCGGGCCGGCATAATCCTTCGCCCACCATTGGCCCTCGGTCAGCGTCGAGCCTTCGGGCAATGCGTCGGCATAGGTGAGGCCTCGGTCACCGCGCAATGCCCAGGCAGCGTCGGGGTCAGCCACCACCTTGTCGGCGGCAACACCCTTGACGCTGACCATGCGGCCCCGCAGCATCGGCGCATTGGTCACATGCGTGACGCCCGGTTCTTTCGAGATCGCCTCGCGGAAGGCGGCAAGCTCCTGATTGCGGACATCGATGAAGAAGAATGCGGGTGCTTTTTCAGGGATTCCGGAACGCAACTCATCGCTGATGGTGCGGTCGGTGAGCGTCAGCATGACGAACAGCGTCAGACCGAGACCCAGCGCCAGAATGACCGAGGCGGCGGCCGAACCCGGGCGGTGTATATTGCCGATGGCATAGCGCCAGATAGCGGAGGACGCGCGCGGCAGGCGGCGGGCGCCGAGGATGATCGCCTGCGCCAGCCCCAGCAACACGACGAAACTGGCGATCAATCCACCGAGGAAATAGGCGGTCACACGGGTGTCCTTGAAACTCAGGAACACCAATGCGGCGATGAGGCCGAGAGCGATCACGATTGTTGCAAGCTCCCACTTGCCTGGCCAGGCATGGATGGGGGATGTGCGATGCCTGAAGAGTGCCGAAGCCGCCACCTTCTTGGTGTGCGACAGTGGCCAAAGTGCAAAGGCGAGTGTCACCAGAAAACCCAGTGCTCCGGCAAAGAGCAGGGGCACGAACTCAACCCGCGAGGTCAGCGGCAGAGGCAAAAGCCCGCCGACCGTGGCGGCGGCAAGGGCCGGTGCCACCGCACCAGCCGCGAGACCAGCCGCAATCGCCAGTAAGCCCACCAAAAGAATCTCTGTGAGATAGATGCCGAGCACATCGCGTGACGAAGCACCGAGGCACTTCAGTGTCGCAATGGAATTGGTCTTGCGGGTGACGAAGGCTTGCACCGCGTTGGCAATGCCCGCACCGCCGACGATCAGCGAAGCTAAACCCACAAGCGTCATGAAATAACCGAGCCGCTCGATGAAATTATCCGCACCTTGCGCCGCGTTGTTGCGGTTCTTGATGCGCCAGCCTGAATCCTTGAAGTCATCCTTCGCCTGTTTCAGCACCGCCTGCATCTGCTTTGGTGCTGCGGGCGCGGCCAGTTTGATGCGGTAGCGCCAAGTGATCAGGCTGCCAGGCTGAACGATGCCGGTTGCCCGCAGCGTCTCTTCTGTCAGCAGCAGGCGCGGCCCCAGCACGATGCCGTCGGAAATCCGGTCTGGCTCCAATTTGATCAGTGCACGGATGGCAACGTTGATCGACCCGAGCTTGATCTTGTCTCCGGGCTTGAGGCCAAGGCGTCCCATCAGCAACGGATCGGCAGCCGCTCCCGCAATGCCGTCAACAGTCGCCAACGCATCAGAGAGCGCCATGCCGCCTTCGAGTTCGACCTTGCCATAGAGCGGATAGGCGGCGTCAACCGACTTCGCCTCGACCAGCGTGGTGTTGCCTCCCGCCACCGCCATGGCGCGCACGGTCGCCACCTTGCTGACTGTGCCCGTCGAGGTGATGAATTTCAGCTCTGCATCGGTTGCCTCGCGGTGGATCAAGGACAGTTCGACGTCGCCACCGAGCAACGGCTGGCCTTGCTCATCGAGGCCGCGCTCCACAGCGGCGGCCAGCGAGCCGATGATGGCGATGGTGCCGGTGCCCAGCGCCAGGCAAGTCAGGAAGATCCAGAAGCCCTGCAGGCCGGATCTCAGATCACGGGCTGCGAAACGCAGCCACAGCTTCAGGTTCATGGGTGCGCCCCGGCGACGATCTTGCCATCGAGAACTTCGGCCACCCGGTCGCAGCGCGCGGCGAGATCGCGGTCATGGGTGACGAGGATCAGCGAAGCGCCGTCCTGGGACCTGACATCGAAAAGCAGCTGGATGATCTGCTCGCCGGTGACGTGGTCGAGATTGCCCGTGGGTTCGTCGGCGATGATGATCTTGGCGCCTGAGGCAAGTGCGCGGGCAATGGCAACGCGCTGCTGCTCGCCGCCCGAAAGCTGGCCCGGATAATGCGTCAGCCGGTGGCTTAAACCAACGCGAACGAGTTTGTCATTGGCAATTTCCATGGCATTGGGCGTGCCGCGGAACTCCAGCGGCACGGCGACATTTTCCAGCGCCGTCATGGTGGGGATCAAATGAAAAGACTGGAAAATGATGCCGATGTTGTCACGCCGGAAGGCGGCAAGTTCATCCTCGGATTTGCCCACCAGCGATTGGCCAGCGACGCTCACGCCGCCACGGCTGGCGGGTTCGAGGCCGGCGATCACCATCAGCAGCGTGGTCTTGCCGGAGCCCGATGGCCCGACGATGCCCAGGGCTTCGCCGGGCTTCACGGTCAGGTCGACGCCACGCAGGATATCGACATTGCCGGCGCGGCTCGGCAAGGTCAGGTGTACGTCTTGGAGGGAGACAGCGGTGGCAATCATTGTGTCGAACATGGGTTCCCTTACGCGATTTGTCGAGGTGCGGATGCTTGAAGACGCCAGCCGTGCCTCTTAAGTGACGATCATGATGAAAATTTCCGCCGTTCTGGCTTTGCTTTTAATGATGATGTCCAGCGCCGATGCAAAATCCATCACCATCCTGGCCTTGGGCGATAGCCTGACGGCGGGTTATGGCCTTGCGCCCTCCGAGGCGTTCCCGGTCAAGCTCGAAGCCGCGTTGAAGGCCAGTGGGCAGGACGTTGTGGTGGTCAATGCCGGGGTGTCGGGCGATACGGCACTTGATGGCGCCTCGCGGCTCGATTGGGCGTTGAGCGACGATATCGATGCGGTGATCGTCGAGCTTGGTGCCAATGATGCGTTGCGCGGGTTGCCGCCGCAGCAGGCCGAACAGGCGATCGATGATGTTCTGGCGAGGCTCACGGCCAAGGGATTACCGGTGTTGCTCGCCGGCATGCGGGCGCCGCCAAATCTCGGGCCTGAGTACCAGGCCGGTTTTGACGGCATGTACCAGCGGCTGGCGGAAAAACACGGCGCACTTCTCTATCCGTTCTTTCTCGATGGAGTTGCAGCCGATGTGGGGCTCAACCAGGCTGACGGCTTGCACCCCAATCCGGCTGGTGTCGATGTCGTCGTGTCGCGCATGCTGCCCGCCGTCCTGCAGCTGATCGGCAGGGTCGCCCAAAATTAAAGCTTTGGTTCAGCCAGAATCACGTTAGCTTGCAAGTTGAACGTTCCACGCATCCCTTCGCGACAGAGGAGGCCTGCCATGCCACGTTTGTTCACCGGCGTCGAAATTCCCGATGATGTGGGTTTCGATCTCGACCTGATGCGCGGTGGCGTTGGCGGCGCCCGCTGGATCGACCGGGATTCCTATCACCTGACACTCCGGTTTATCGGCGACATCGACGTTGGATTGGCGCGCGAGATCGCCTATGAGCTCGAGGGCATCGAGGCGAGGCCCTTTGAACTCAAGCTCAGCGGCTGCGGTGTGTTTGGCGGCAACAAGCCCCACACGCTTTATATCGGCGTCGAAGAGAATGCCGAGCTGCGGCGGCTGCAAGCGCTGCATGAGCGCATTTGCCAGGTTCTGGGCCTGCAGCCCGATCCGCGCAAGTTCACGCCGCATGTGACGCTGGCACGCCTGAAGGAGCCGGACCTTTCCGCCTTGCACCGCTTCATCGCATCCCATAACCTCTACCGCAGCAGAATGTTCGCGGTGCCGCGTTTCGTGCTGTTTTCGTCCCGGCCATCGCGCGGCGGCGGACCTTATGCGGTGGAAGAATCCTTTCAACTTCAGGCAGGTGCATGACAGACAAACCATTGGTCGGCGTCGAACGGGCGAAAGCGTTGCACGACATTCACGGCTGGGTCGAGGCCAAGGGCCGCGACGCCATCACCAAGACCTTCCAGTTCAAGTCCTTCAGTCAGGCCTGGGGCTGGATGAGCCGGGTGGCGCTGTTCGCGGAGAAGTCCGATCATCATCCCGAATGGTTCAACGTCTATGGCCGAGTGGATGTGACGCTCTCCACCCACACGGCGGGCGGCGTCACCGAGAAAGATATCGCGCTGGCCCGCAAAATGGACCAATATGCGAGCAGTTAACCGGCCTTAACGCAGATAAATTTGCTGTAACTTGAACAACGGACGGCTTTTGCCCATATTGCAGGGCAAAGCTAACGCTGGAGGAACGAAAATGGCTGAACTACGATATCCGTCCCAAAGCAGGGCTCAGACACAGGTCGGCATCGACCAGGGTCTGCGTTCCTACATGCTGGGCATTTACAATTACATGGCGCTTGGCGTCGCTGTGACCGCGGTCATCGTGCTGGCGACCTTCACCATTCCGGCCTTTGGCGCTGCCGCAAGGGTTCTGTCGTTCCCGGCGATGATCGGCCTCATCGGCATGGGCTTCTTTGCCCAGCGCCTGTTGATGGGCGGATCGGTCGCCCGCGCCCATGTCGTTTACTGGGTTTACGTTGCTCTCTGGGGCATCGGCATCGCGCCGATCGTCAACCGCTATCTCGGCGTCGATCCATCGATGGTGATGACCGCCTTCCTGTCGGCGTCCGCGACCTTCGGCGCCATGAGCGTCTGGGGCTACACGTCGAAGCGCGATCTGTCGGGCATGGCGAACGTTGCCGCCATGGCGCTGATGGGCCTGCTGATTGCTGGTCTCATCAACCTCGTCGTCGCGATGTTCACCGGCATCACCGGCACCGCCATGGTGATCAGCACGCTGATCTCGGCAGGCTTCGTGCTCTTCGTGTCGTTGATCACCGCTTGGGAAACCCAGGCGATCAAGGAAATGTATGTCGAGTCGGAAGGTGGCGAGGCAGTTGCCAAGAAGTCGATCTTTGGTGCCTTCATGCTCTATGGCTCGTTCATCTCGATCTTCGTGAACATCCTGCAGATCCTCGGATTCATGAGCAGCAGCAACGAATAGCAGATTGGCTCACTGCCAAACGCAGAACCCCGGCCGAACTGGCCGGGGTTTTTGTTTTGGTGAGGTGGCTAGACGGTTGAGAGTTTCATCGGCTTGACCAGCACGCGCAACTCAGTGCTGGCCGTCAGACAGTTTTGGTCAGACCACCGCGACAGTTATACTTGTTCACTGCTGCAAATCGATACTTTGCCAAGGCTTGTCCGTAGAATCGTACATTACCAGGCTACCGCGCAAATCTCCCGCCGACGTGGAGAACTTGCACGCCCGCGCGAACTGTCCGGCCGGACCGGCAATCAAACAACCCTTCCCCGGCCCAATCGCTACATCGCAAGTGTTTGTCGTCAGCGTAATTGCTTTGCCGTCACTATCGACAATGCGGGCCTTGCTGACGGTTACGGTCGTATTTCCGGCATTGAATAACATACAGCGAACAGTCGATTGATTGCTTCCGAAGACATAACCCCCCGAAAGGTCGGCCATAGCCAATGTGCTGGAGCTTATCAAAGATACCAACCCCAAGGTAATTGTACGAAAATTCATGACGTTACCCTTCTGTGAAGTTGCAGTTACAATTGGTCCTTCTGCAAACTCATCGGCACAGCAGACCGCAGAGCAAGTCAACAATAGTGCTTCAAAGAATAAATTACGGGATGCTCGCGCAGATACATTCGCAACTGCTTAGGATAACACCAGTTTTCTCTTTTTCAAAGCCGCAATTGTTCAGTTGGGTTCGCCAAGGCTCGTCTTCGCGGACTGCCTAAACCGCTTTCAGCTTCGGCGGCTTGACCAGCACACGCAGCACGGTGGCCAAATCCTGGCCGCGCTTGAGGATCAGCCCGCCTTGCGCCACCACCGAATACACACCTTGCTTGCGGGCCAGGGCCGGGTCTTTGACGATACGGTACAGCGGCACCTCGGAACTGCGGCGGAACACCGAAAACACCGCAACCTCACGGCCAAAATCCATGGCGTAGTCGCGCCAT
>JANLTS010000589.1:0-3035 GCA_031363045.1 Hyphomicrobiales bacterium | reverse complement strand
CATCCCGCGCGCCGCGCTGGCCAGGCGGTTTCGCGGCGAGAGCATCGGCGAGAATGTGCTGATGCGCCTCGATGAGATGCTGGGCCGGCGCGACGAGCCGCTCAATCCGTTGAACCCACCCACTTCCTTCATGGCGCATCGGGCGCTGATGGAGCCGGTCATTCATGCCGAGGCGCTGGAGAGCGTGCTTACTGGGCTTGTCACCCAGCTCTGCGGTTTGCTCGAGGCCGAGGTGAAGGGGGCGACGCGCCTCATCCTCAAGCTATTCCGCAGCGATGGTTCGCGGCTCAACATCCCGGCGGGTTTTTCCGCCGCCACGCATGACCCGCGTCACATGTTGCGGGTGCTGAAACCCAAGCTCGAGAGTGTGGATGCCGGTTTCGGTGTCGACGCCATGACGCTGGAAGCCCGCGAGACGGGACCGGCACAGATCCAGCAGCATGGCTTCATGGAGGATGACAGCACGTTGGCCATCGAACAGCTGAACGACCGTGTGCTGAACCGCCATGCTGCTGAACTCCTGTCACTGGAAGCGGTGGAAAGTCATGTTCCGGAGCTGGCGGAAAAAGCCCTCATCCGCCCTTCGGGCACCTTCTCCCATGCGTCCCGCACGGGAGAAGGCAAAAAGAAGAAGCGCCTTCTCCCGTCCCCGGGCTTGTCCCGGGGATGGGAGAAGGTGGCCGACAGGCTGGATGAGGGCCCTTCCCGCCCGCTCCTCATCTTCGAAGCGCCCGAGCCTGTGAAAGTCATCGCTGCGGTGCCCGACGGGCCGCCGATGCGGCTGACCTGGCGGCGGGTGACCAGGCGCGTGGTGAAGTCCCAGGGCCCCGAACGCGTGGCGCCGGAATGGTGGCGCCTCAGCGGCGGCTCCCGGCCGCGCGATTATTACGTCATCGAGGATGAACAGGGCCGCCGCTACTGGCTCTACCGCGACGGGCTTTATGGCGAGACCGGCGAAGACCAGCCAAAATGGTACGTACACGGATTATCTGCATGATTGCCTATGCCGAACTGCAATGCACGTCGAATTTCTCGTTCCTGCGCGGCGCCTCGCATGCCGAAGAACTGGCTTCCCAGGCGAAGCACTTGGGGCTGGCGGCATTGGCCGTCACCGACCGCAACACCCTGGCTGGCGTGGTGCGTGCCCATGGTGCTGCCAAGGATGCTGGTCTGCAATTCGTGGTGGGTGCAAGGCTTGATATCAACTCCCCACAAGGGGGAGGGGAGTTAAGTCTCCTCGCTTACCCGACAACGCGCGCCGCCTATGGCTCGCTCTGCCGCCTGCTCAGCCTTGGCCAGCGGCGGGCCGAAAAAGGTCAATGCCTGATCACACTTGATGATATCTACAGCCACGCGCCAGGCATGATCTTCGCGCTGTTGCCGGATGGCATCGAACATCTGCCCGCGATCCGCCAGCGCCTCAAGGCGCCACTCTATCTGGTGGTGAATCATCTTTATCGCGGCGATGACCGGGCGCGGATCAACCGCCTCGCCGAGATTGCCCACCAGCACCAGACGCCACTGCTCGCCACAAACGACGTGCTCTATCACCACAGCGCGCGCCGTGTGCTGCAGGATGTGGTGACGGCGATCCGCGAAGGCGTTCAGGTCGCTGAAGCCGGCTATCTGCTCGAGGTCAATGCCGAGCGGCACTTGAAGACGCCAGAGGAAATGGCCCGGCTGTTCAGCGATCACAGCCAGGCGATTGCCAATACGCTGCTCATCGCCAAGGCCTGCCGCTTCTCGCTCGATGAACTCAAATACGAATATCCGGAAGAGCCCATCCCGCCGGGCAAGACACCGCAATCGCACCTGAAGCATCTGGCCTGGGAAGGTGCGAAGGACCGCTACCCCCAAGGCGTTCCAACGAAGGTCAAGGAGAATATCGCCAAGGAACTGAACCTCATCGAGAAGCTCAGCTACGCGCCATATTTTCTCACCGTCCACGACATCGTGCAGTTCGCCCGCGCCCAGCAGCCGCCGATCCTCGCCCAAGGCCGGGGTTCGGCCGCCAATTCCACCGTGTGCTATTGCATCGGCATCACGGCGGTCGATCCCAACCAGATCGAGTTGCTGTTCGAGCGTTTCATTTCGGAGGAGCGGAAAGAACCGCCCGACATCGACGTTGATTTCGAGCATGAGCGGCGCGAGGAGGTGATCCAGTACATTTACAAGCGCTATGGCCGTGAGCGGGCGGGCTTGGCCGCCACCGTCATCACCTATCGCGGCCGTTCGGCGGTGCGCGAGGTGGGGAAAGTCATGGGGCTCTCGGAGGACGTGACGGCGACGCTGGCTGTCATCGTCTGGGGCCAGATGCGCGAGGAGATGCACAACGGCAGGCTGAAGGAAGCGGGGCTCGATCCGGACGATCCACTGCTGGCGAAAGTCATCGAACTGTCTGACGAGATCGCCGGTTTTCCGCGCCATCTCTCCCAGCATGTCGGCGGTTTCATTCTCACCAAGGGGCGGCTCGACGAGACGGTGCCGATCGGCAATGCGGCAATGGACGAGCGCACCTTCATCGAGTGGGACAAGGACGACATCGACGCGCTGGGCATTCTGAAAATCGATGTGCTGGCCTTGGGCATGCTCACCTGCATCCAGAAAAGCTTCGAGCTGATTGAGGCGTGGTATGGCCTCAACTATAATCTCGCCAGTGTGCCGCGCGAGGATCCGCAAGTTTACGACATGCTGTGCAAGGCGGATTCGATCGGTGTGTTCCAGGTCGAATCGCGCGCCCAGATGAACATGCTGCCACGACTCAAACCGCGCTGTTTCTACGATCTCGTCATCGAGGTGGCGATCGTCCGCCCCGGCCCCATCCAGGGCGACATGGTGCATCCCTACTTGCGCCGCCGCGACGGGCTGGAGGCTGAAGACTATCCCTCGCCGCATCCGGATTTCGGTCCGGCGAACGAATTGCGTGACGTGCTGGGCCGCACCAAGGGTGTGCCGCTGTTCCAGGAACAGGCGATGAAGCTCGCCATGGTGGCAGCGGAATTCACGCCTGGCGAATTGAACGAATTGCGCAAGGC
>JANLTS010000582.1:0-3847 GCA_031363045.1 Hyphomicrobiales bacterium | reverse complement strand
ATCGCTCACCGCCTGGGGCTGCTTTGCTTATCTCTCGCTGATGAGTCAGTTGGCAGGCTTCTTCGCCTGGAACCGCGGGTTGGCATTGGGTGGTGTCGCCAAGATCGGGCAGGTGCAGTTGCTGCAATCCTTCATGACGCTTGCCGCCAGCTGGTTGCTGCTCGGCGAGCAACTGACTTATGGCATGTTCGTCTGCGCCGGTTTCGTCGGAACCTGCATCTGGTTCAGCCGCAAGGCCATTGTGAAGAGGGCGTGAGAGCCGTTTCCTTGCCTTCACCCGGCCAACCCGCCATAAGACGCGGGACTTGAAGAAATGAGCGGGTGCGGCATGGCGACATCATTGCGATTGGGCATTGCGGGGCTGGGAACGGTCGGCGCGGGCGTGCTGGATATTCTGGCGAAGCATGGCGCCCTGGTCGCCGCCCGGGCTGGCAAGACAATTGAAGTCACCGCCGTCAGCGCCCGCAGCAAGGCGAAGAATCGCGGTCACGATCTGTCGGGATTGAAATGGTTCGACGATTCCGTGAAACTCGCCGCTGCCCCCGATATCGATGTCTTCGTCGAACTGATGGGCGGCGAGGGCGATCCGGCCAAGGCCGCCGTTGAAACCGCCCTCAAGGCCGGCAAGCATGTCATCACCGCCAACAAGGCGCTGCTGGCGCATCATGGCTCGAGTCTCGCACGGCTGGCGGAATCAAAGGGCGTGGCGCTGAATTTCGAGGCCTCGGTGGCGGGCGGCATTCCGATCGTCAAGACCATCCGCGAGGGGCTGGCGGGCAACCGCGCCGGCAAGCTGTTTGGCATCCTCAACGGAACCTGCAACTACATCCTCACCAAGATGGCCAACGAGGGCCGGGCCTTCGCTGACGTGCTGAAGGAAGCGCAAGACTTAGGCTATGCCGAGGCTGACCCGACCTTCGATGTCGGCGGTTTTGACACCGCCCACAAGCTGGCGGTGCTGACCTCGCTGGCCTTTGGATCGGAAGTGAATCTCAAGGCCATCGATATCGAGGGCATCGAGGCGATCACCCTGGATGACATCCGCAATGCCTCCGAGATGGGTTACAAGATCAAGCTGCTCGGCGTGGCGGTGGCCAGCGACGAAGGGATCGAGCAACGCGTGCACCCCACTTTGGTGCCCAAGGGTTCACCGGTGGCCGATACCGATGGCGTGTTCAACGCAGTGGTTGTGAAGGGCGATTTCGTCGGCGACCTGATGCTGGAGGGCAGGGGTGCTGGCGCACATCCGACGGCCTCCGCCGTGCTCTCTGACATCGTCGATATCGCGCGCGGCAATCTGCGCCCGGCCTTCGGTGTGCCAGCGGCAGAACTCCGCCCCTACCAAGCGGCCCCGCCCAAGGCCCATGAGGGCGGCTATTACGTGGCACTCGAATTGCATGACAAGCCGGGAGCCGTGGCGTCGGTTGCCCGCGTCCTCGCTGACGAGAAGATCTCGATCGAGAGTATCTTCCAGCGCGGCAAGCAGGCGAAAGACACGCCGCGCGCCACGGCGCCGTTTATCCTCATCACCCATGACACGGTGGAAACCGCCATGCGCGATGCGCTGTCACGCATCGAGACCGACGGCCACGTCGCCTCGCGCCCGCGCATGATCCGCATCGAACGGCTCTAGACGGCGTTGACCGGTAGCTTCCTCAATGTCGAGCGTTCGGCCAGCGGGCGCCGCTGGAAGGCGCGGCTTGAGGATGCGCGTCTTGCCGAAGCCATTGCCCAGCGCCACGACCTGCCGGAAATTTTAGGACGCGTACTGGCGGCGCGCGGTGTCGGCATCGATGAAGCCGAGGCCTTCCTCAACCCGACGCTGCGCACGCTGATGCCGCAACCCTCGGCCCTGCGCGACATGGAGAAGGCGGCAGCGCGATTGGCTGACGCGGTGATGTCATCCGAGAAGATTGGCGTCATCGCCGATTATGATGTCGATGGCGTCTCATCCGCCGCC
Organism: Hyphomicrobiales bacterium; assembly: GCA_031363045.1. Taxonomy (GTDB): domain Bacteria; phylum Pseudomonadota; class Alphaproteobacteria; order Rhizobiales; family Aestuariivirgaceae; genus Aestuariivirga. The sequence continues at coordinate 1,887 of JANLTS010000582.1, read as the reverse complement.
ATGCTGCAATCTTTCCTGCGGGCAGTGGGAAGCGACTGCGCCGTTCACATCCCCGACCGCCTCACCGAAGGCTACGGCCCCAGCGAACTTGCCGTCAACCAGCTGAAAGCTCAGGGTACGGAGCTTCTGGTGACGCTCGATTGCGGTGTCATGGCCCACGACCCGCTGGCCCACGCCGCTGAACTGGGCCTCATCACCATCATCGTCGATCACCACCAGGCGAGCGAGAAACTGCCTGAGGCCTATGCGGTCGTGAACCCCAACCGCCAGGATGATACCTCGGGCTTTGGCTATCTCTGTGCGGCGGGCGTCTGCATGATTTTCATTGCGGCGGTGAACAAGACGCTGCGCCAGAAAGGCTGGTATGGGGCGACAAGGCCTGAACCCAACATGCTGCAATGGCTGGAACTCGCGGCACTTGCAACCGTCTGCGATGTCGTGCCGTTGAAGGGCCTCAACCGCGCCTATGTCACACAAGGCCTCAAGATCATGGCACGGCGCGAGAACCTCGGGCTCTCGTGTCTCGCTGACGTCGCCCGACTCAAGCGCAAACCCGATACCTATGTGCTGGGCTATCTGCTCGGCCCCCGCATCAATGCGGCGGGGCGCATCGGCAATGCTGCATTGGCACTGAAACTCTTGACGACGCGCGACAAGGGCGAGGCTGCTGGCATCGCCCAGGAGCTGGAACGCCTCAACCGCGAGCGCCAGGAAATCGAAATCGCCGTTGTCGACCAGGCCATGAACCAGGCCGATGCCATGCTGGGCAAGGAGCGGCGCGGATCGGTGCTGGTCGTTTCATCAAAAGGCTGGCATCCGGGTGTCGTCGGACTCGCCGCCGCGCGGTTGAAGGAACGCTTCAGCCTGCCAAGCTTCGTGCTGGCCGAGGACAAGGCGGGCTTGTTGGCCTCCGGCTCCGGCCGCTCGATCCCCGGCGTCGATCTGGGGTCTGCGGTGCGCGAGGCCTTCGAGTCCGGCCTGATCGAGAAGGGCGGCGGCCACGCCATGGCCGCAGGCTTGACGGTGCTCAAGGCCAGGCTCTGCGACCTGCGCGGCTTCCTCGAGGAGCGGCTGGCAGCACAGGTGGCGGCGGCAGGCGACCGCGCGCTGTCGATCGATGCCGCATTGAGTGCTGGTGGCGCCACCCTCGACCTGATCGAATTGCTGGAGCAGGCAGGCCCCTACGGCACCGGCCACCCGTCGCCGGTTTTCGCCTTTCCGGCCCATCGCGTCATGTATGCCGATGCGGCCGGCACCGACCACGTCCGCTGCACCATCGCCGCCGCCGATGGCAAGCGCCTGAAAGCCATCGCCTTCCGTAGCCTGGGCACTGAGCTTGGCGAATTGCTCCTGTCCGAACGCCAGATGCCGCTCCATATCGTAGGTAGGCTGACCATCGACGACTGGTCCGGCACAAGAGTCCCCAGCCTCCACATCGAGGATGCGGCGCGGGTGGTATAGCGACTAGGCGGTCAGCCTTCGATTCCAAAGTCGGTGTGCCCCCGCACAATGATCATGAAATCCGCCTTTGCATCACCATCGGCATCGCCGGCGATAATCGTGTCCTTGGCGGTCCGGTAAACAATCACCTGGCCTACGATGTTCATAAACGGCGTGTTTCCGGTCACGTTGATATGATCTTGACCGCCACCCGGAATGAAGTCGATATCACCCAATGCCACGGTGTCGCGGCTGGTGATGCCGGAAATGATGTCAGGGTCATCGGGGGTTGATTCCGAAAAGGCATAGTAGACAAAACGGTCGCCGCCAGTTCCACCATCGAGCTTGTCGCCACCCTTTCCGCCGGTCACCTCATCGTCACCTGTGCCACCAAAGATGGTGTCGGTGCCGTTTCTGCCAAGCAGATAATCATTGCCGTTGCCGCCG
>JANLTS010000537.1:0-1979 GCA_031363045.1 Hyphomicrobiales bacterium | reverse complement strand
CAGCTATGTGAACACGCTGCGTTCCTTCTCACAGGGGCGCGCGAACTACACGATGCAATTTGATCATTACGAAGAAGTTCCGCGGAACGAGGCAGAGAAGGTGATGGCAAAGTACGCATGATGCGCCATCGCTGATCTGATTTGACGCGAACTTCACTACAGCAACCCTGAACTGCAACTTCCCACTGGCGGAGACTGACCATGGCCAAGGAAAAATTCCAGCGGAACAAGCCGCACTGCAACATCGGCACCATTGGTCACGTTGACCATGGCAAGACCTCGCTGACGGCGGCGATCACCAAGATTTTGGCCGAGTCGGGCGGGGCCACCTATACGGCCTATGACCAGATCGACAAGGCGCCCGAAGAGCGCGCCCGCGGCATCACGATCTCGACGGCGCATGTCGAATACCAGACCAAGAACCGTCACTATGCCCATGTTGATTGCCCGGGCCATGCTGACTATGTGAAGAACATGATTACCGGTGCCGCGCAGATGGACGGCGGCATTCTGGTGGTATCCGCGGCTGATGGTCCGATGCCGCAGACCCGCGAGCACATCCTGCTGGCTCGCCAGGTTGGCGTTCCGGCGCTGGTTGTGTTCCTCAACAAGATCGACCTGGTTGATGACCCGGAACTGGTTGAACTGGTGGAGATGGAGTTGCGCGAGCTGCTGACTTCGTATCAATTCCCCGGCGACGATATTCCGATCATCCGTGGCTCGGCGACCTGTGCGCTGAACGGCACCAACCCGGAATGGGGCCGCGAGGCGATCCTCAAGCTCATGGAAGCGGTTGACACCTACATTCCGCAGCCTGAACGGGCCAAGGATCAGCCCTTCCTGATGCCGATTGAGGATGTGTTCTCGATTTCGGGCCGCGGCACGGTGGTGACGGGCCGCATCGAGCGCGGCATTGTCAAGGTGGGCGAGGAAGTTGAGATCGTCGGCCTTCGTGACACGGTCAAGACCACGGTGACCGGCGTTGAAATGTTCCGCAAGCTGCTCGATTCCGGTGAGGCTGGCGACAATGTCGGCGCACTGCTGCGCGGCATCGACCGCGAGGGCGTTGAGCGCGGGCAGATCCTGTGCAAGCCGGGTTCGGTGAAGCCGCACAAGAAGTTCAAGGCCGAGGCTTATATCCTCACCAAGGAGGAGGGTGGCCGTCATACACCGTTCTTCGCCAACTACCGCCCGCAATTCTACTTCCGCACCACCGACGTCACTGGTGTTGTCACACTGCCTGAAGGCACCGAGATGGTGATGCCGGGCGACAATATCTCCTTTGACGTCGAGCTGATCACGCCCATCGCCATGGAAGAGAAGCTGCGCTTCGCCATCCGTGAAGGTGGACGCACCGTCGGTGCCGGTGTGGTTGCAAAAATTACAGATTGATACGATATGCAGGGGCCAATGTATCTGATACCTGACCTCTGACACCTGATAGGGGTATAGCTCAGTTGGTAGAGCGGCGGTCTCCAAAACCGCAGGTCGAGGGTTCGAACCCTTCTGCCCCTGCCAAATTAAGGAAGTGAAATGGCCAAGACCAATCCGTTAGAATTTCTCCAGCAGGTCCGTGACGAGGCCGGCAAGATCAGTTGGCCGTCGCGCAAGGAAACCATGGTTTCCACCGTTATGGTGATGATCATGGTGGCAATTGCGTCGGTATTTTTCCTGGTGGTTGATTTCGCGCTCAAGATGGGCGTCGAAAAACTTCTGTTCGGGTTCTAGGCGAAGCACATGACAAAGCGCTGGTACATCGTTCATGCCTACTCGAATTTCGAGAAAAAAGTAGCCGATTCGATCAAGGAACAAGCAGTTCAAAAAGGGCTCGGTGAATTCTTCGAGCAGGTTTTGGTTCCCACTGAAGAGATCATCGAGATCCGCCGGGGCCGCAAGATCAAGACCGAGCGCCGGTTTTTCCCGGGCTATGTCCTGGTCAAAATGGATATGACCGATCAGGCCTATCATTTGATCAAGAA
>JANLTS010000275.1:0-14227 GCA_031363045.1 Hyphomicrobiales bacterium | reverse complement strand
GGCACACGAGGTCCGTATTGCGGCTCAGCGTGTCGTAGAGCTTCCTGGAGCCGAGCGCGAAGGTGAACGCTGCCTTGCCAGGATTGAGTGCCTTGTGCGCGCCGGTGATGCGCCCCGTGAGATAAAGTTCGATGATGCCATCGGTCATCATCTCGGTGTGAACGCCAAGGTCGCGCGCGCTGCTCTCCAGCAATTGCGCGCACACGGCATTGGGCATGCCGCCGATACCGATCTGCAGGCATGCACCATCTTCAATTTCGTTGGCGATCAGTTTGCCGACGGCGCGATCAACGTCAGTTGGGGGCGGATTCGGCACCTCGACGGCCGGACGGTCGTCACCCTCGATGATGTAATCGACCTCCGACATATGCACACCATTGTCGACACCGAGGACATAGGGATTGCCGCTTGTCACCTCGACGATCACCAGCCTGGCGCGTTCGATCACCGCGCGGTGCCAGAGATTGGAGGCGCTGAAATTGAAGATGCCATTCTCATCCATGCGGCAGCACTTGAGAACAACAATATCGACAGGCGCCATGAAGCGGCGGTAATAATCCGGAATTTCGCCGAGATTCACCGGAACGTAGTTGCAGCGCCCGGTATCGTGCTTCTTGCGGTCATAACCGGAGAAATGCAGGCTGAACCAATGGAAGTGATCACCATGGGGATCATCCTCGATCACCGCGCGCGGCCTGAGCGTCAGGCACGACCGGATTTTCACGTTGGAAAGTTCCGCCTTGCGCGCCGCCAATGCCGCGTCGAACACATCCGGTTGGCAGAGCGATGTGCCATAGTCGATCCACATGCCGGATTTGACCAGGCTCGCGGCCTCTTCCGCCGAGATCGTCCTGGCCTTGTTCGCGGCAACTCGCATTTGCATCAGCACGTCCTCTTTCGTTTTGGCGACACGCAACGCCTGACTTCAACTCGCACATTTCAGCAAGCATTTGAAGCTGCAAGCAGTACGACTTAGGGTGGCCCCAACTCCTTGCTCATCAAGGTGACCGTTGCGTCATGCGACGGCTTGCGGTCCTCGACCATCCAGCCGCAGGACCTGTAAAGCCGCTCGGCATCGACCGTGTACAGATATAGCCGTTTGGTGCCGTTGCGCCGCGCCTGGGCTTCAATGGCGCGGATCAGCGTCGTCGCCATACCTCGACGCCGGAAAGGCGGATCGACATAGAGGCTCGCCAGCCACGGCGAAACGTCATGTAGAGGATCGATCTCGTTCAGCACCAACAGGCAAATGCCAGCCAGCTTGCCCTCAACATGGGCAACCAGTGCCACCTCGACATCATCGCGGCGCGTGGTGAGGGATTGAAGTTGCCCATAGCTGTCAGCAACCGTCATCCCGTCGTCCTTGAGGAAAGCCTCATGCCGCCATTGGGCGCAGACCATTTGCTCGTCCGAGCCGGCCTTGAGGCGCGAGATGATTGCTTCTATGCCGCCAACCATTCACCTCTTCCTCTTCAATGCCCGCCGTCGCGCAATGTAACCCGACACCCCGGCATCGGCGCTGCGCAGGGCGCCTTCGAGGTACCCTTGCAGCTCCTCGCTGCTGGCCTCGCCGACGGTGATCCAGTGGGTGCCGCCATCGTGGATGGCCAGATCGGCCACCTCTCCTGGCCGCAGGGAACCGGAATAGCTCATCGGTGCATCGCTGCGTTCGACCCCGACATAGAGATCGCTCAAACCAGGGCAAATCCTGTCCAGCATCCGCAACACGCGCCCTGCCTGCTCGACAGCAACTGCGCGGCCTTGCGGCATAGGTCCGGTCAACACCGTCAACAGGCCGGCCCCGCCTTGACCCGTGCTTGATGTCCAGATCTGCTCGCCGGTGTCGGTCAACAGAATTCCACTGAAACGGTAGAACCGTTCAAAGCCCGGTTCAAATTTCAGGTGCAACTTTGTTCCGCGCGCATAGGTGGCAGCGCGCGCCATCTCCACCGCTTGCGGCGCCAGGCCTTCAACCGCAACATCGATGCTGTTGAGACTGTGCAGCGGTGCCGCGAAGACTACCTGCCGGGCTTTGCGGGTTTCGATGTTCCGCTCAGCATCAATAGCGGTTATGGTAATAATGCCGCCAACCTCGACAATGCTCGTCACCCGCCTGCCATAGTGAATGCGGCCACGGCAGCTCCTCACCAGTGCTTCGGCAATCTGCCCGGTTCCATCCGGCACGGTGTAAGCTTCATCGACATTGGGGATCAACTTGAAGCATGGACTCGTCAGGTCGATGTCAAGATAGTCAAACAGCACATGTAGATTGAGGTTTTCGATCTCGTGGCCATACTCGCTCCAGAAGAAAGACTTCAACATGGTTCGCAACACCGGTCCGGCGCCGATGCGCGCCAGATAGGACGCGATGCTCTCGTTGATGAACTGGGGGTCGGTGTCGCGGTCCGCATCGCTGCTCCACAGATCCTGGTCGTGGACGATAGTATTGATCGCCACGCGGCCGTCATCGAATAGCAGGGCGTCAAAACGTTCCTGGTCGTACAATTGGCCGTCCACAACGTAGTGCATGCTCTCCTGCCCCGGCCTGAGGCGGCGGACATAGTTGATGCCGAAATGGTTCATCAGCTTGATGGCCAAAGTATCCGTCGAGTTGATAAGATTGGCGCCTTCGTCGAGCACCAGCCCCAGTTGCGAGTATTTTTCAGGCCGCGAGAACACACGGCCACCGGCGTGGTTATCAGCTTCGAGAACCAGGAATGGAACATCGGCTTGTTGCAATCTGTAAGCCACATAGAGCCCCGCCATTCCGGACCCGACGATCAATACTTCGGCATCGATGTCCCGGCGGCCGTTATAATTGATTTGTTCCATTGATATCAGAATGCCTCCCGCCGACCCATTCGGCAAGGGCCGGATGATCACATATCAAGGCTCCCGCCACGCTGCTCTGCAAAGCTGACTTGAGGCGCGAGCGGAATTGACTTGCTCACTCGTTTCGCGGCGCTTCCCCGGCTTCATCTTGCGAAGTCCAACAGCTGATCACTTAATCGCAGTAGACAACGTTTCGAGCCAAATGTGAATCGCAAACCGAACTTGCACGTAAAAATTCCAAATGCGCTGCGATCTTGCAAACTCGAAACCTGTGAACAGTAACATCTTCAAACTCAATCAACGAGTTAAAAAATACACGGGAAGCCCGCGATCAAGGCAATCAAAATGTCTAGCGCTTGATCCCGATGACAGAACCAGGACGTAGGCTGGCCGTCACACAATGTCCGGCTTCACGAGCCTTCCGAGGTCTGCTGGATCCGCACCTGCCAGCCAGTCCATCACCATAACGGCTGTGTCGTGACCAGCCTGGTGGAAATCCTCAGGTATGGAAATGATTTCAGGCCTCAGCATCTCCTGAAGTTCTGTCGAATGCTTGGTAACAAGATCGTAGTCCCGGCCGATCTTCAGTCCCGCTGCTTCAAAACCGGCGGCAACGGCAAATGACGTTCGCAAAGCACTGCAAACCAAACCGTCAGGCGGGAACTGCCCCGCCGCCATTCGCCGTGATGCTTCTCGCACATCCATGAGCGAGGTGTCGACATCGATCGAGGTCAACGGCACACCATCTAATCCATACTCGATCAACCCGCGCTCAAAACCAAGATGAGTGTGTTTGGAATAAGTCAGCGACGCCGGCGGGCCGAGAAGGGTGAGGCGCCGCCGATTTTTCGCCACCAGTTTTTTTACGGCGAGCCTGGCAAAGGCCTCGTTGTCGAAGTCGTGAAAGGGGTGGACGAGGCCCATTTCCGTGCGCCCGTGAGTGGCAAAGGCAACACCGTTTTCCAGGAGATACCGTACGCGCGGATCATCGGGTTGAGTCCGCGACAGGATTACGCCATCGGCAGAGCCGGTTTCGACAATATAGCGCACCGGAGCCATCGGGTCGGACAGCGAATAAGGGGTGACAACCAGATGATAAGACGTGCCGCTCAACGCATCCGAGATTCCGTAGACGAAATTGGAAAAGAAACCCGATCCGTCTTCGCCGGCATTCAACACCACGGTGATGACATTGGTCTTGCCGGTCTTGAGGCGCACCCCCGCCCGGTTGGGGCGATAGCCAATTTCGCGGGCAATCAATTTCACGCGTGCCTTGGTGTCGGCACCAATCTCCGGGCCATCCTTCAGCGCGCGCGACACGGTTGAGATTCCGAGGCCCGTCATGAAGGCGATCGTCTTGAGTGTTGGGGGGGCTTTTGGCGGAAGATCGGGAGGAATCATGTTTGTGATCATATCCATCCGCGGGCACTATGCAAGTTTGTCTGAATCGTTTCAGAATTGAAATATTGCAATGAAACCTTGACTATTGTGTTCGCAGATGCAGCAAAACTGAAACGTTGCAGAGATCAAGAAGCTGCGCTAATCACCAAGTTGCATCGACAAACAACAACTGGGAGGAAACCTGATGCGCCGTATGACTTTCCTGGCAGCACTGCTTGCAACCGCAGCTCTGCCTTTCATGTCCGTCTCGCAGGCCACCGATCTCGAAGTCACCCACTGGTGGACATCGGGCGGCGAGGCCGCCGCCGTCGCTGAATTGGCCAAAGCCTTTGATGCTACTGGCAACAAGTGGGTTGATGGCGCCATCGCCGGATCTGGCGGCACCGCGCGGCCGATCATGATCAGCCGCATCACCGGCGGAGACCCGATGGGCGCCACGCAATTCAACCACGGCCGTCAAGCTGAGGAGTTGGTCCAGGCTGGCCTTATGAAAGACCTGACCGCGGTTGCCGAGAAAGAGGGCTGGGCAAAGATCGTCAACCCATCGAGCCTGCTTGATAGCTGCACCATCGACGGTAAGATTTACTGTGCACCGGTCAACATTCACTCCTGGCAATGGATCTGGCTGTCCAACAAGGCCTTCGCTGATGCAGGCGTTGCCGTGCCGAAGAACTGGGACGAATTCGTAGCCGCTGCTCCCGCTCTTGAAGCCAAGGGCATCATCCCCCTCGCCATGGGCAATCAGCCCTGGCAAACATCCGGCGCCTTCCAGGTTATGATGGTGTCGCTGGCCGGAAAGGACTTGTTCCTCAAGGTCTATAAAGACAAGGACGAGGCGGCAGCAGGTGGTCCCGAGGTTGCCAAGATCTTCAAAGCGGCGGACGATGCCCGCAAGATGGCGGTAAAGTCGACCGTGCAGGATTGGAATCAGGCAACCAACCTGGTCATCACCGGCAAGGCTGGCGGCCAAATCATGGGAGATTGGGCGCAAGGTGAGTTCCAGGTTGCAGGCCAGGTGGCCGGCAAGGATTACACTTGCTTACCCGGCCTCGGAGTGAATGAGATCATCTCGACGGGCGGCGATGCTTTCTATTTCCCCGTCGTAAAGGACGAGGCAAAATCGGCAGCTCAAGACGTGCTCGCCGCGACTCTCCTGAAGCCTGAGACCCAAGTCGCCTTCAATCTGAAGAAGGGCTCGCTGCCCATTCGCGGCGACATCGATTTGTCGGCAGCCAACGACTGCATGAAGAAGGGCCTAGAGATTCTTGCCAAGGGCAATGTCATCCCGGGTACCGACCAGTTACTGACGCCTGATACCTCGAAGCAGGTCGAAGATCTCTTCGTTGAGTTTTTCAAGGATCCAAGCATCACCGCTGAAGCTGCCCAAAAGCGTTTCGCCGACATCATCGCAAGCGCCGAATAAACAAAGCGCACATGATTGCCTCTCACCGGACTTGGTCTTCAGGTCCGGTGAGTGGATTTGTCCGCACCCTCACCCTTGAGAGCTCCATTCATGGCAGGCGAAAACGGCAGGCGACCGCGTAAACTATTCCGCAATATCAGCGCCAAAATCGCCTCGATCCCGATGATCCTGACAGCGCTCGTTATCTTTGTGGGCGGCACGGCATGGACCATTCTTTACTCCTTCACCAATTCCAAATTGCTGCCGCGGCTCAAATTCGTTGGCCTCGATCAGTACGAGCGCCTGTGGTCGACACCAAAATGGCTCATCTCGATCGAGAACCTGCTGATTTATGGCGCGCTGTCGCTGATCTTCTCGCTGGTCATCGGCTTTCTATTAGCCGCACTGCTCGACCAGAAGATACGATTTGAGAACACATTCCGCACCATTATTCTCTATCCCTTCGCGCTGTCTTTCATTGTCACGGGACTTGTTTGGCAGTGGATTCTCAATCCTGAGTTCGGCGTACAGCATTTCATCCGTAATCTCGGCTGGGAAAGCTTCAACTTCGATCCACTCTACAATGCCGACATCGTCATCTATGGCGTTCTGATTGCCGGGCTGTGGCAGAGCACGGGATTGATCATGTGTCTCATGCTGGCCGGATTGCGCGGCATCGACGAGGACATCTGGAAAGCCACCCGCATCGATGGCATTCCCATGTGGAAGACCTATCTCTTCGTCGTCATCCCGATGATGCGGCCGGTATTTATCACCACGCTGGTCATCATCGCTTCAGGCATCGTGCGGCTGTATGATCTTGTGGTGGCGCAGACCAGCGGTGGCCCAGGTATCGCTTCGGAAGTACCAGCCAAATATGTCTACGACACCATGTTCCTTGCCCAGAACTTGGGCCAAGGCTTCGCCGCCTCGACTATGATGCTCGTCACCGTGATGATTGTCGTCGTGCCCTGGGCCTATCTCGAATTCGGAGGCAAGCGCCACCATGGCTGAAACAATTGCACTCGATGGGCCATCAGGTCCAAAACCGCGGCGCGCCATTTCCGGCCGTAACATCATGATCTACGGCACGCTGATCCTGGTCTCGTGCTACTACTTACTGCCGCTCTACGTGATGATCGTGACGTCGTTGAAAGGCATGCCAGAAATCCGCCTCGGCAATGTTTTTGCACCACCCGTCGAAATCACTTTCGAGCCGTGGGTGAAGGCGTGGTCCACCGCCTGCACCGGCCTCAATTGCGATGGCCTGTCGCGCGGCTTCTGGAATTCGGTGAGGATCACCGTGCCGTCAGTCATACTTTCCATCGCCATTGCCTCGGTCAATGGTTATGCGCTGGCCAACTGGCGCTTCAAGGGCGCCGACACGTTCTTCACCATTCTCATCGTCGGCGCCTTCATTCCCTATCAGGTGATGATCTACCCGATCGTCATCGTACTGCGCGAAATCGGGCTCTACGGAACGCTCAAGGGCCTTGTCATCGTGCATTCGATTTTCGGTATGCCGATCCTGACACTGTTGTTCCGCAATTATTTCACCTCGATGCCGGAGGAGTTGTTCAAGGCGGCGCGCGTCGATGGCGCCGGGTTCTGGGGCATCTATTTCCGCATCATGCTGCCGATGTCGCTGCCGATTTTCGTCGTCGCCATCATCCTGCAAGTCACCGGCATCTGGAACGACTTCTTGTTCGGCGTCGTCTACACCAAGCCCGATGTCTATCCGATGACGGTGCAGCTCAACAACATCGTCAATTCGGTGCAGGGCGTGAAGGAATACAATGTCAACATGGCCGCCACCATCATCACCGGCCTGGTGCCGCTCATAATCTACTTCGTCTCAGGCAAGCTCTTCGTGCGCGGTATCGCGGCGGGTGCGGTGAAGGGTTGATCGCATGAACACTGAACTCAAGACCCCGGACAGCATGCCTAGCGTCGCCGTCAGGAACGTGTCGCTGAATTTCGGATCCGTCGAGGTACTGAAATCGCTCAATCTTGATATTGCCAAGGGTGAGTTCCTCGTGCTGCTAGGCCCTTCGGGTTGCGGCAAGTCCACACTGCTGAATTGCATTGCCGGCCTGCTCGATGTCTCCGCCGGGCAGATATTCATCAATGGCAAGAATGTCACCTGGGAAGAACCGAAAGACCGCGGCATCGGCATGGTATTCCAGTCCTATGCGCTCTATCCGCAGATGACGGTCGAAGGCAATCTTACGTTTGGCTTGAAGAACGCCAGATTGCCGCGAGAGGAAATCTCCAAACGCGTGGCGCGCGCCGCTGAAATCCTGCAGATCGAGCCCCTTCTGAAGCGCAAGCCAGCACAGCTTTCGGGCGGCCAGCGCCAACGTGTCGCCATCGGCCGCGCTTTGGTGCGTGAAGCGGAAGTCTTCCTGTTCGACGAACCCTTGTCCAATCTTGATGCCCGGCTTCGCGCTGAACTGCGCGTCGAGATCAAGCGGTTGCACGCACGTCTCGACAACACGATGATTTATGTGACGCATGACCAGATCGAGGCTTTGACCCTGGCCGACCGCATCGCAGTGATGAAGAGTGGCACCATCCAGCAACTCGATGATCCGATTACCATCTACAACAAGCCACGCAATCTCTATGTTGCTAGCTTCATCGGTTCGCCAAGTATGAATTTCCTCAAGGCGGAACTTTCTTCCGCCGCGATCTTGCGATTTGAAGGTCAGAATGTCGGCCTCCGCGGCTATGATTTCGCGGCGCCGCAATCTGTAAACTTGCCTATCGTCTTTGGCGTCCGCCCTGAGCATGTGCGCATCAACGCTGCCAATGATGCCGAAAGCTACGAAGCCATGGTCGAATTGGTCGAACCCATGGGCTCGGACAGCCTTGTGTGGCTGAAGCTCGGCGGCCAGACCTTGTCGGCTCGAGTTGAATCGAGTGAGCGGCATCATCCAGGGGAAAGGGTCCGTGTGAGTTTCCGTGTTGGCCTGTCGTCGATCTTCGATGCTGCGAGTGGAGAGAGACTTTAGGTCCATGCCGCCTGCCGACATCTCACTTGCAGGTCTGTGGCAGATCGCCTCCAGTGACGGCGCCCAGACTGCTGCCTATGCCGTGCCGGGTGACGTCCATTCGGCCTTGGTGGCAGCTGGTGTCATTGCTCATCCCTACAAGGCCAGGAATGAGTATGATGCGCGCTGGGTGGCCGAGACCAACTGGATCGCCACACATCGTTTCCACTTTGATGGAACCGCGGGCGGTCAATGGTACCTCGACATCGACCATCTCGATACGGTGGCTGACATCCGCCTCAACGGCAGTCTCGTGCTGCAAGCCGCCAACAGCTTCCGCCGCTACCGGCCGGATGTGACGGCGCGGCTGGTGACGGGAGAAAACGTCATCGAGATTCACTTCCACTCGAACATCAAACGAGCAGCGGAACTGCAGGCGGCGCAACCCTTCTACGTGCCATATGCCAAGCAGAACTGCCCGATTCCCAATGGCAACATGTTGCGCAAGCCTGCCTGTGATTTCGGCTGGGACTGGAACCTGGCGATCGTGCCCATTGGGATTTATGGGCGGATCGCACTTCGTCAGATAACGCAGGTGCGGATTGAGAGCACGGACATCCAACAGACACACAATGCTGACGGGTCTGTCGATGTCCAAGTCGAAGTCACACTGACGGGAACGGGCGACGGTCCGGTTGACTACGCCATCACCTTCAATGGCGAGACGCGGGGCTCAACAGAAGGCGGACATATGGGAATGCAGTCGCACATGGAGCCCTTCCATGTGACCGATCCGAAACTCTGGTGGCCAGCTGGGTCGGGTGAGCAACCGCTCTACGAACTCGTCGTTCAATGCGGAGACGAGGTTGAAACCCGCCGTATTGGTCTTCGCAAGGTTGAACTCATAACCACGCCGGATGAGGCAGGGGCACGCTTTGCTTTTAAGGTCAACGGCCGCGAAATCTTCTGCAAGGGCGCCAATTGGATCCCGGCCGACGCACTGCCTTCGGCCGCAACATCACAACGGACCGAAAAACTATTGCGGGCCGCTGCCGCCGCCAACATGAACATGATCCGCGTCTGGGGCGGTGGGCGATATGAATTTGACCATTTCTACGATCTTTGTGACCAACTCGGCCTCATGGTGTGGCAGGATTTCATGTTCTCCTGCAATCTTTATCCGTCGACGGAGGAATTTCTCGAGGACGTCCGGATTGAAGTCGACTATCAGGTGCGCCGACTTCAGCATCATGCCTCGATCGCACTGTGGTGCGGCGACAACGAGTTGATTGGCGCGCTCACCTGGTTTGAAGAATCGCGGAAGAACCGCGATCGATATCTGGTGAGCTATGACCGTTTGAACCGGGTCGTCGAGGGGGCGATGCGGGCGGCGGACGAAACGGCCATCTGGTGGCCGTCCAGTCCGTCGCCCGGTCTCCTGTCCTTCGGCGATGCCTGGCACGATGACCGTTCGGGTGACATGCATTTCTGGAGTGTCTGGCACGAAGGCAAGAGCTTCGAGCACTATCGAGACGTCAATCCGCGCTTCTGCTCCGAGTTCGGCTTCCAGTCCTTCCCGCCGCTCTCGACAGTCAAGCGCTTCGCTGATTCTGACGATGATCTCAATATCGCCTCGGCGGTGATGGAATCGCACCAGAAGAACACTGGCGGCAACGCCCGCATTGCCGAGACGATGTTCCGTTACTTCCGCTTTCCCATGGATTTCGGCAATTTCTGCTATCTTTCACAAGTGCAGCAGGGCCTCGCCATTCGCACCGCCGTTGAGTACTGGCGCTCGCTGAAGCCGCATTGCATGGGCACGCTCTATTGGCAACTCAACGATACGTGGCCGGTCGCGTCATGGTCGAGCCTCGATCATGGTGGCGGCTGGAAGGCGATGCATTACATGGCGCGCCGCTTCTTCGCGCCGCTCTGCGTCTTCGCCATTCCAGAGAAGAACGGCAAAAGCATGCGGATTGCAGCGGTCAATGATGGCGCGATGAATGCCACTGTCAGTATCACACTCTCCTCCATCGCGCCGGATGGAGTCACCACCGATCTTCCTCCGATGCACGGGACAATTCCGGCAGACAGGTCTGCAACACTTGGATACGTCACGCCGCGCGATGGTGAGATACTGTTCTTCTCCTGGCAAGACGCGCAAGGCCGCATCCTACGCAACCATGCCACGCATCAACCCTACAAGGCCCTGGCGCTGAAGCCAACACGACTCAACCATGTTGTCAGCCAGGAAGGCTCAACGCTTCGCATCGCCATCAATGCCGATGCCTTGGCCCTCTATGTCATGGCGGAGACCGACGTCGAAGGTGGGTTCTCCGACAATGTGGTCGATATCCTGCCTGGCGAAACCGCAACACTTGTTTTTACACCTGACGATCCTGCCCGGCTCGACGAGGCGTGGCAAAGCCTGGTGATCCGCGATCTCTATTCGTCCTCGCACTCAATGTAAGGTTGAACTCAATGCCTAAACGCCTGTCGTTCCAACTCTATTCCGCCCGTAAGTTTCCGCCGTTGAAGGACACGCTGGCGCTCCTGGCCAAGACCGGTTATCGCGAAGTCGAAGGCTACGGTGGAGTCTACGATAAGCCGGCCGCCCTGCGGAAGCTGTTGGATAAGAATGGCCTGACAATGCCAACCGGCCATTTCGGCATCGACATGCTGGAGGCCGAACGGCCAAGAGTGTTGGACATCGCCTCGACGCTCGGTGTCCGCCATATCTACGCGCCCTATATCATGCCCGACAAGCGGCCGAAGAATGCTGCAGGTTACAAGAAACTCGGCAAGCGCCTGGCGGCCATCGGCGAGTGGGTACGGGGCGAAGGCTATGCCTTCGGCTGGCACAATCACGACTTCGAATTCGTCAAGCTCCCCACCGGCGAGACGCCGCATGAGATCATGTTTGACACCGCACCGATGATGGACTGGGAATGCGATGTTGCCTGGGTGGCGCGCGCCAAGGCCAATCCCGTCACGTGGATCAAGCGTTACGCAGATCGCATCACCTCGGTGCATGTGAAAGACATCGCACCCAAGGGCGAATGCCTCGACGAGGATGGCTGGGCCGATCCGGGCCAGGGCACGGTGAACTGGACGGCGTGTTTCGCAGCACTTCGCAACTCGCGCACGCTCCACTACATCATGGAACACGACAATCCCAATAACCTGGAACGCTTCGTCAAGCGCTCCTTCGACCATGTCAGCAAAATCTGAGGCACATTCATGAGCAAGATACTTGGCGTCGGCATTATCGGCTGCGGCAATATTTCGGCGGCCTACCTGAAACTCGGGCCCCTTTTCAAGGACTTCGAAATCCGCGCCGTGGCGGACATCAACATGTCGGCGGCGGAAGCCCGCGCCAAGGAATTCGGCGTCCAGGCCCAATCGGTGAAGGATCTGCTGAAGAACGAGAATGTACAGATCATCATCAATCTGACGGTCCCTGCGGCACATTTCAAAGTGTCAAAACAGATTCTCGAGGCCGGGAAACATGTCTACTCGGAAAAGCCGCTGACGCTTTCGGTGGCCGAGGCCAAGGACCTGCAGAAGCTGGCGAAGAAGAAGAACCTCGGTGTCGCATCAGCTCCCGATACGTTCCTTGGGGGCGCGCACCAGCACGCCCGCAAGGCCATCGATGACGGCATGATCGGCAAGGTCGCCTCCGGCACCGCCCATATCATGGGTCATGGCATGGAACACTGGCATCCCAATCCGGACTTCTTCTACAAGCCCGGCGGTGGACCGATCCTTGACATGGGACCCTACTACATTTCGAACCTCGTCAACCTCATCGGTCCGATCAAGCGGGTGGCGGCGCTGTCGAGCACACCGCGCAAGCAGCGGCTGATTTCCAGCGAACCGCGGAAGGGCGAGAAAGTCAAGGTTTCAACGCCCACCACCTATCATGCGCTACTTGAGTTCGCCAATGGCGCCATGGTGACATTGTCGGCGAGTTGGGATGTCTACTCCCACCGTCACTCCAACATGGAGATCTATGGAACCGAAGGTGCCATCTTCGTGCCCGATCCGAATTTCTTCGGTGGCGAAGTGATCGTGGCGGGCGTCGACACAGTGCGGAAAACACTTCCGGCCTGGGATCACCCTTTTGGCGTCAACAATCACAAGAGTAGCCAGGGCGATGTTGCCAATTATCGCGGCGCTGGCCTTGCTGACATGGCGAGGGCCATCACCACGAAGCGAGACATCCGCTGTGGCATCGACCGCATGCTGCATGTCGTCGATGTGATGACCTCGATCATGAAATCGGGCGAAAGCGGCAAGTTCGTGACGTTGAAGAGCACGTGCAAGCGCCCAGCCTATCTTGGCCCAGATGAAGCCAGGGCACTTTTGAAATGAGCGGCATGCGCTACAACCGGTGTGGCCGCAGCGGGCTCATGCTTCCTGCCATTTCGCTCGGGCTGTGGCATAATTTTGGCGACGACACAGCGCATGCGGTGAAGCGTGCGCTGTGCCGCCGGGCTTTCGATCTTGGCATCACGCATTTTGATCTCGCCAACAACTATGGCCCGCCCGCCGGCAGTGCCGAGGAGGCCTTCGGCGCAATCCTGCGGGAAGATTTCAGCAGTTTGCGCGATCACCTCATTGTCTCCACCAAGGCGGGCTACCGCATGTGGGACGGGCCTTATGGTGAGTATGGCAGCCGCAAATATCTCATCGCCAGCCTCGACCAGAGCCTCAAGCGGCTGGGCCTTGGCTATGTCGATATTTTCTATTCTCATCGCTTCGATCCGGGAACGCCCCTGGAAGAAACGATGGGGGCGCTGGACTTCGCGGTGCGCTCGGGGCGCGCACTCTATGCCGGTATTTCGTCCTATCCCGCCGAGGCGACACGAGCGGCTGCAAAAATGTTGCGCGAACTCGGGACGCCATGCCTTATCCATCAGCCACGTTACTCGATGCTCGACCGCAGCATCGAAACCACCGGAACGCTGGATGCCATTGGCGAGTCCGGCATGGGCTGCATTCCGTTCTCGCCGTTGTCGCAAGGCCTGTTGACTGGAAAGTATCTCGCAAGTGTTCCCGATGGCAGCCGTGCCACGCAGGGAAAGTCGCTCAACCCCGACAGCATCACGCCCGAACTTCAGGCGGCACTCAACGGCCTCAACGCCTTGGCCAAGGCGCGCGGTCAAAGCTTGAGCCAGATGGCATTGAGCTGGGTGTTGCGCGATGCCCGGATTACCTCGGCGCTCATGGGCGCAAGCCGCGTGCAGCAGATCGAAGAGGCGGTGTCGGCACTTGATGCCCCACCGCTCTCGGCGCCCGAACTCAAGGCGATAGACGCGCTGCTTTGACCTGAGAGCCACGAACTGATCCAAAAAACAACGGAGTCTGACGGCCTGAGAAGGCGTTGGAGCCACTGGCAATCCGGGGGTTGTTCACCTGACAACATGAAAACCACGGCCAGTCCGCAATCGCGAACTTCGTCTGAATCTCTGATTTCCTTGGTGGGCGCAGTAGGACTCGAACCTACGACCCGCTGATTAAGAGTCAGCTGCTCTACCACCTGAGCTATGCGCCCGTCCCGTCAAGGACGTTCGGCCCCGCGAAAACGGGGCCGATG
>JANLTS010000437.1:0-13353 GCA_031363045.1 Hyphomicrobiales bacterium | reverse complement strand
GTGCTTGGCTTGCGCGATCTTGGGCCGGCCATCGCGCCGCTCAACTCCTTCCTCATCCTCACTGGCATGGAAACCCTGGGGCTTCGCATGCAGCGGCATTGCGACAACACGCTAAAGGTTGCGCAGTGGCTGAAACAGCATCCTAACGTCAGCTGGGTGAGCTACGCCGGGTTGCCCGACGACAAGCACCACGCATTGCACAAGAAATATTGCCCCAAGGGTGCGGGCGCGGTTCTCACCTTCGGGCTCAAGGGTGGTTATGACGCCGGCGTGAAGGCGGTATCTTCCGTCAAGCTGCTGTCGCATCTCGCCAACATCGGCGACACGCGCTCACTGATCATCCATCCGGCATCAACCACGCACAGCCAGCTCAGCGCTGATCAGTTAAAGCTCGCCGGTGCGACGCCTGACGTGGTGCGGCTGTCGATTGGCATTGAAGATGTCGAGGACATCATCGCCGACATCGAGCAGGCGATCTCGTAAATCAAATCTCTAAGACAGTGGCCGGGCAAATGCCCGGCCATTTCTGTTCAGGAGCGCCTGGCGCTTAAAACCGAATGCAGATTCCACAAGACCGCCGCCAGCAGCAACATGGCGCCGCCCTGATGCGCGAGGCCGAGCCACAAGGGAACCTGCCAAAGCAACGTCCAAATTCCAAGCGCCACTTGCAATACAACGGCCGCCAGCATCACACTGGCGCTGCGGCTTTGTACGACATAGGCGTAACCGGCAATGAACACGGCAATCACGTAGGCCAGCAGACGATGGTTGAATTGCACCGTCATGGCATTCTCGAAAATATTGCGCCACCACGGCTGGCCGGAAAAAAGCCCCTCTGGCACGATCTGTCCATCCATCAACGGCCAGGTATTATAGCCCAATCCAGCATCAAGCCCGGCGACGAAGCCACCCGCCGCCACTTGCAGGAGGACAAGGGCGACGATGGCGACTGCGGTCCAATCGCGCCCATCATCAGGTGCAAGCCGGTCACGATCAAGACCATAAGCCACCCATAGGGTGGCGCCGAAGATCGCCGCAGCAAGCGTCAGATGTGCGGCCAGCCGGTATTGGCTGACATCGACGCGATCAACAAGGCCTGATGACACCATGTACCAGCCCAGCGCGCCTTGAAGCCCGCCCAGCACCAACAACAAGAGGCACCGAAAAGCCGACTTGAGGCTGAGGCCACCCGTTGCCGCGAAATAAACCAGTGGCAAGAAGAATACGAGGCCAATGAAACGCCCAAGGAATCGATGCGACCATTCCCACCAGTAGATGAACTTGAACGCTTCGAGGCTCATGCCCTTGTTGACGAGCTGATATTCGGGGATCTGGCGATACTTTTCGAACGCTTCCAGCCATTGCGCTTCAGTAAAGGGTGGAATAGCCCCGAGGAGCGGCTGCCATTCGGTAATCGACAAGCCGCTGTCCGTGAGCCTGGTAGCGCCGCCGACGATCACCATGCAGAAGATCAGTAAGGCCACCACCATCAGCCAGCCCCGGACATAAGGCAAGGCGGCGGTCTGGCGTGGCGTGAGTGAAGTCATGGGGCCCAGATACGATTGCACCCAGCGGCCAGCAAGTGATGAAGCGACGCAGTGGCCCAATGCCCATGATCCGTGGGCTTGCAGCCAACCGCCGGACGCACTAGGTGTGGCCCATGACCATCCGCACCCGCAAGGCCATCGGCACGTTTGCCACTGTCGCGTTTCTGATTGTCTATGCGCTGATTGCCATGGCGGTTGGTGGCGCGTTCGCGGTTGGCCGTGGGCTGGCAGTGGAATTGGGGTTCTACGTGGTGGCAGGGGTGCTCTGGCTGCCAGTAGTGATGGCCATCATCCGCTGGATGGCGCGGCCCGACGCGGCCTAATTCACGTTGACCGTTTGGAAGCCGTTTGAGAGCGCGAATGGCAGGCCCGAGAGCAAAGTACGGACATAACGAAGGTTTTGATAGTCGCCGGACAGTGAAAACCTGGGAAGTGCGGTCATGTGATTGGCGTGGGCAGGGAAAATCATGCCCTTGCGGGTGGTGACGGCGGTTCTGAAACCAGCTTTGCTGGCCAGATGGAAATCTCGGGGGCCGGCCGAAGTCTTGTCACCATAGGGAAAGGCAAAATGCTCAGGCCGTTGTCCCAGCTTGGCTGCGATCCGATCACATGATTGGACCATCTCATCGAATGCCTCGGCCTCGCCCAGTGCCTTGATGTTGAAATGGTTGATCGTATGGGCGCCGATGGTGCAGAGGGGATCGGCGGAAATCTGGCGCAGTTCGTCCCAGGTCATGGCGGTGTCGCGGCAAAGTTTCTGCAAGTCCAAGCGATATCGCGTTGCAAACTCTGTGATCCAGCGGCGCTGTTCGCGTTGCTCCATCATGCGGACCGGCCAGTACAACTGCTTCCAGGCTGCCCATTTGAGGTTCACGCTGTCACATTCGATTTGCAATGTTTGTCCGTTAATCTCCGCCGATATCCGGGAGTTTGCGGATATCACGGTCTCAAGCCCGCGCCACCAAAGCTCACACGTTCCGTCGGCGATGGCCGGCGCCACATAGATCGTGTACGGACAGTCGTGGCGGCGGAACACCGGCTGTGCATGCACAAGATTGTCGCGATAGCCATCATCCAGTGTGAAGGCAGCAAACGGACGTCCTGCCGTTCTTGTTCTCGATTCGGCTTCATTAAGGTTAACCAGATCGAAACCCTGGTTCTTCAGCATCCGTATGACTTGGTCGAGAAACTCCGGAGTGACTTCAAGGCCAGCATTGGGAGAAAATCCAGAATTCCGGCCATCACCGGGCTTGACATGATGCAGCATGAAGATTGCACCGACGCCACCAAGGAACCGCCGCATGGCACCAGATGCCCCGGAATAGTACAAGACATCGAGGAAGCTCTTGAGAATCGCAGCGCTGGACATCGATTTAGACAAGCGGACTCCAATTGATCGGGAACGCTACCAGCGAGTGCGTGAAAAAACCGTTGCACCGCAATTAATCGCGATCAGTTCTCCGCTCACCTTCGAAGTGTTGCGCTCGGTCGATGCAGCACTTCCGGTCTGGCGTGACTTCGAACGTCGTGCGGCCGGGACACTCTATCAGAATTCACTGTGGTGCCGGGCCTGGGTGGAAACCGTCGGACAGCATCTTGATGTCAAGCCATGCATTGTCATCGCGCGGAAATCCGCTTCCACTCCGCAGTTTATTCTTCCCCTGCAAATCAGGCGGCGGCAAGGTGTGCGGGTGCTGGAATGGCTCGGATCACCACATCACAATTATGGATTTGGCCTGTTTGAACCGGACTTCATGCCATCCGCCGCGCAGTGGTTTGATGACAACTGGGACAAGGTCTTGGACGAGATCGATGGTTTTGATGCCATTGCCTTGACTGAATTGCCCGAGCGGCTTGGCGGTTTCGAGCACCCATTGTTGGGAAAAGCCAATCTGCGGGCGGCCAATCCGTCTTTCAGCATGCGGCTCGACGCGGATTACGAAACGCTCTACGCGAACAAGAGGTCGGCTGAGCGCCGCCGCGCCGCCCGTAAGCATGCGAATGCGTTGGCCCAGTCTGGGACTGTGAATTTCGGCCTACCGAAGGACAAATCCGAACTCCATGGCTTGATTGACGTCATGTTCAGCCATCAGGAGTCCCGTCTCGCGGAGCTTGGCATTCACCGGGTGTTCGGGCCGCCGGAGCGGCAGTTCATTCACCATCTGGCCGAATCGCAGAATGAGGACAATCCGATTCTCGCTCCGTATTTTCTCGCGTGTGACGGCAATGTTCTGGCCGTGATGTTGGGAGGACTCCACGGCAATTGCTATTGGGCCCTGATTTCTTCACTGGCGACGGGTCCACTGCGCAAATATTCACCCGGGGATCAAGCACTCCGCCAAACTATCGCGGCATGTTGTCAACGTGGACTCTCAATGCTCGATTTTTCAGCCGGCGATTCCAGCTACAAGCGCGCATGGGCCGATGACGTCATCGACATGTGGGTGATCATTCGCGGCCGCAATCTTCTTGGCATCATCTGGGCTGGAGCCATGGCGCTGCTGCTGATGATCAAGCGCAACATCAAGCGCTCGCCGGCCTTGCTTGGCCTGTCGCAATTGCTTCGGCGGCGGCTCTTCGCAAGGCGGGCCTAGGCGTTTACGG
This sequence comes from Hyphomicrobiales bacterium, assembly GCA_031363045.1. Classification (GTDB taxonomy): domain Bacteria; phylum Pseudomonadota; class Alphaproteobacteria; order Rhizobiales; family Aestuariivirgaceae; genus Aestuariivirga. The sequence continues at coordinate 9,202 of JANLTS010000437.1, read as the reverse complement.
CCTGGAGTGGCTGGCTCTCGGTTTGTGGGTCGGGTTGGCTGATCAGCACATGCTGTGCGGCGAGCAAGCCAGTATCGAGAAGGGTTGGGATAGCAGAGGTTGCCTCAGCCTGGCGCGCCGATGTTGCAAGCAAGAGGGCTGCTTGGCACTTGTGAAGGTATATCGGCGTCTCTTCACAGGCTTCGCCGAGGTTTACCAAAACAAAATCATAAGACTGCGCCAAAGCCATCAGCACGTTTTCGACCCGCTCCAAAATCAGAGCAGAGGCGCGCGGCGAATGGTCGAGACCATAGCGTAATACATGCAGTGGCGATCGCGTATCGCGGGCAATCACCTTGGTGAAATCCGCTGCTCCGCTCACCAGGTCGGATACGCCTGGGCCCAGGGCCACACCGCTAAGACCGGCGACCAATGAGGGGGTGCGGGCGAGATCGACCAATATTGTCCGCTTGCCGGTGACGGCGATGTTGCGGGCCAATGCCAACGATGCGACAGGTGCATCGGCGCTGCTGCCTCCCAATGTCACCAAGCCGGCGCGCCGCACGTCCAGATCGCGGCGAATTTCTTGCAGCCAGCGGGCCATGCCACTGGCAGCGGCGATCAGTTCCGGCGAATCCATCAAGGAAACAACATCCCCCCGTGGCACGACGCGCGGCCAAACCGTCAGATGCTGCAATGTCACTGGAGCCGCCGGCGGCGCCCAGACTTCCGCCTCGGCTACTTTGGGCGGGGACACCTGCGGCACTGGCGCCGCTGCTTGAGGCGGTTGAGATACCGGCGTGGGTTGAGGCGCGGTTTGAGGCGTGATGGGTAAAGCATTTGCGAAGCCGAAAGCCGGTTCTTCGCGCTCTGGCTCCGTCATACCGACGTCGCCAAGGCGCATGGCCGCTGCCATCAGTTCAAGCAGGAATGCCAGGCCCAATCCCATCACCAATCCGGCGATGGTAATCAGCAAGACAGTCGGGCCAGTCTTCGGGAATGACGGCGTCGTTGGAACGCTGGCGCTCTGGATCACCAACCCGAGACCGGGCTGAGACGAGAGATCTTGCCTGGCGCTGGCTTCGGCATAGCGGCTCAGCATGGCTTCGAGAAGTAAACGGTCAGCGCTGGAATCGCGCTCCAACGCTTTCAGTCTGACGTCGTCAAGGTTGGCCGTGGTTTCCTGGGTCTTCAGCGATTCAAGACTGGCGGCGAGCGACGCCTCTCGAGACTCGGCGATGCGGGCCTGCTCTTCGAGACTGTTCATAACTTTCAGAGCTTCCGCGCGGATTTGGCGGTCGATGTTGGCGATTTCGTTGCGCACCGCCACCATCTTCGGATGGTTTGCAAGATAGGTGACCGACAGTTCCGACATGCGGCGCGTCGCATCGGTTCGTTGTTCCTTGAGGCGCTGCACCGTCACCGAATTCAGGACATCCGTCGCGCTTTCAACACTGCCGCGCGATTCGAGTATGCTGCGGATGGCATCGGCCTTGGCACGGGCTTCGAGGCTGACGCCCTTGGCCACGGAAAGCTGGGTATTGAGTTCAGATATTTCTTGTTCGCCGAGGGTTGCCGTGGCGCCCTTGAGCAGGCCAGCCCGGGCACGGAACTTCTCGACTTCCTCTTCCGAAGCAGCAAGCTTCTTGCGCAGCCCGTCGATCTGGGCCGACAGCCAATCGCGGGCGCGTTCGGTGGGCCGGGCCTGCGCCTCGCGCGTCCACGTTACAAAAGTATCCGCAAGCGTGTTGGCGATCGCGGCAGCGGTCTCGGGTTCAGCTGACGTGTACTCGATGCTGATGACGTTTGAGTCTGGTAACTGAAACACGTTGAGTTTGTCGAGATAGCGATCAAGGGCCCGCTGCTCGGGTGTCTTGCCTGCCGGATCGCTGCCGAAACCCAATGCCACGAGGGTCTTGCTGACGTTGCCCTGCCCGTTGATCAGCGCGTTGAACTCGTTCTTGTTTTCGAGGCCGAGAGCAGCAATTACCCGGCGCCCGAGGTCTTCGGACTTGAGGACTGAAATCTGACTTGCGACAATGCGGTCGTCGATCGCTTCAGCGCGCTGATTCTCGGTTGGCTGGACGCGATCAAATGGCGTTTCAAGATTCTGAATGAGGACTTTGGCTTGCGAAGTGTAGTCGGGTTTCCAGAGTTTGACGAGACCCATGCCAATGGCAAAGGCAAGCAATGTTGTCCCGATAATCAACAGTTTGCGGCGCCCTATCCCGGCAAAGACATCCATTATGTTGATGGCCGCCGGGGCGTAACGACTGGCATGTGAAGTGCGGGGCGGCATGGCGTGTTGCGCTATCAATCATCTGCTGAATTCGGAGCAACATGACTTTGTTATGGTAACCAATCCCTTAACGCGGCGATGCCGGCCGCAGTCGCACACAGCCGCTTAAGCGATTGCTAACCATGTCGGTTTAGATTTGAGCCCATCCGGCACATCGGTCCGGGCCCATTCAGATGGAACCTTTCCAGTGCGTATGCGTGTCCCTTTCCTCCTTATCGTTGTTCTTGCACTTGGGGGCTGCACCCAGAGCTGGGAGAATGCGTCCTCTCCCCCTGGCGGAACTGGTATCACCAGAAATGGCGATGTCGCAGAAGGCGAGATGGCCGTTGCAAGCGTCAAAGAGCTTCCGACCAGAAACACGAGTGGCACGGTCGAACCCTATGGAACGAAGGGTAAAGCCGCGGCCTATGAGTATTCGACAGGCTATCGCGTCGGCGCCGGTGATCGCTTGACGATCCGCGTTGCCGGTGAACCAGATCTTACGGCAGACTATCTCGTCGACGGCGCGGGTAACATCTCCATGCCCTATGTCCAAAGCCTCAATGTCGGAGGAAGTACAACGCCAGGGATAGAGGCAATGATTGCCCAACGGCTCCGTTCGGGCTATCTCCGCAACCCGGAAGTCTCGGTTCAGGTCACAACGTTGCGTCCCTTTTACATTCTCGGCGAAGTCAATGCGGCGGGGAGCTTCGCATACCAACCGGGCATCACCGTCCAGAATGCCATCGCCATCGCCGGCGGTTACAGCCCACGCGCCGATCATCGTAAGGTTCTCATCACGCGCAAGTCCGCCGATGGCACCAACACTTACAAGGTTCCGGTGACCACGCAGATCTATCCTGGTGACATTATCTACATCCGCGAACGCTGGTTCTGAGCCGCGGATTCATGCGCATTCTCCATGTGTTCAGGACCCCCGTTGGTGGCTTGTTCAGGCATGTGCGCGATGTGGCGCGCGGCCAATCCGAACTGGGACACGACGTCGGTATTCTGTGCGATTCAACAACCGGCGGAGAGACTGCGGTCGCGTTGATTGCCAGTGTCGAGGCTTTTTGCTCACTTAGCGTCAAGCGCATACCGATTTCACGCCTGCCGGGCACTGGAGATATCTCCGGTACCCTGCAAACTCGCGCTCACGCGGCAGCACTCAAGCCCGATATCATCCATTGCCATGGCGCCAAGGGTGGCCTCTATGGCCGCATTGCCGCGCGGCTGCTGGGCATTCCATCGGTTTACACGGCGCATGGCGGCAGCCTACACTATTCTTGGTCTTCGCCCGCCGGTGCTGTGTTCCTGTCGGTCGAGAAGGCGCTTGCTGCAATTGGCGGCGGATTGCATTTCGTTTGTGAGTACGAGCGCCAGGCGTTCATGGCCAAGATCGGGACTGGAACCAAACCACAGGCCGTGATCCACAATGGTCTTTGGCCGGACGAATTCGAGCCCGCCCAGCCCGGGCCCACAGCAGCTGACATCCTGTTTCTCGGCGACATGCGGCTTCTCAAGGGCGTTGACGTGCTGCTGCAGGCCGTGGCGGAAATGAACAAATCAAAGCGGGTGACCGCCTCTCTCGTCGGCGATGGCCCGGACCTCGACCGTTTCAAGGAACAATCAAGAATTCTTGGCCTCGAAGATCTCGTCAGTTTTCCGGGCCGCATGGGTGCGCGCCAGGCATTTGAACTGGGGCGAATCCTGGTGATGCCATCACGCGCTGAGAGCTTTCCCTATGTAGTGCTCGAGGCATGTGCTGCCGGGGTTCCGCTGATTGCCAGCAAAGCCGGGGGTATTCCGGAAGTTTTGCCGCCCGAATGTCTGGTGCCGGTGGGTGATGTTGGAGCTCTCGCCGGCCGCCTTTCCGCGGCACTTGCCAATCCTCAGGCTGTCGCCAAGTCGGCCGCCGGCTTGCGCGACCGGCTGAAAGCGGATTTCTCGGCCCTCTCCATGGTAAAGTCCATTCTCGGTTTTTACGGCGAGCTTCGTTAGCAACGCACCGCAACGGTGCAGGTTGTTTACCTCCTGTTTACCCTCAGCGGCCAATGTTAACTGCAATCCTGCCGCGGGGCGCGCGGCTTGCTCTTGAGTGTTGTCACCCATACCAACGTCTCATCGCGGAACATCACAGCAATGCGCCCTCAACCCGACCAAAAATACACCGCCATCTCAGCCGGCGTGCTCGAGCGCATCACCGCCGAACCCGATGCCAGGCCACTGGCGGAGGAGCGGCGGACGGAAACCATGCGAATGCTCAGCGGCGCGCCACTGGTTTCGGCGCGCGTGCTGACGGCATCGGCGCGCGCCCTTGAAGGCTTACTGGTCGCCGTGGCTGGTACTTCGCTTGCGTATTTTCATCCCGGTTACGAAAATTGGGAGATGACACCGTTTTATGCACCGCCGATCATTGCGGCAGGCATTGGCTTTCCGCTTGCCGCGAATTTTTTCGGTCTCTATGCGATTCAATCACTGTTGCGCCCGCTCGCCAACATCGCGCGGCTTGCCTCGATCTGGACGCTGTTTTTCGCCGCCATCGCGGTTGCCGTCTTCATGATGAAGTCAGGCGAATCCTATTCGCGCATCTGGCTGTCGAGCTGGTATCTGCTTGGCCTGACATTGATGATCGTGACGCGCGTTGCGATCGCCCAACTGGCCCATCGCTGGAACCGCAATGGCCAGCTGTCACGCCATGCCGTGCTCGTCGGCGGCGGCAAACCGGCGGCAGATCTGCTGGCCGGTCTCGAAAACTCCACAACATCCGACATCAATGTCGTTGGGGTCTTCGATGACCGCGACGATATCCGTTCGCCGGAAACGGTCGGCGCGCTGCCGAAACTCGGAAATGTTTCGGAGCTTATCGACTTCGTCCGCCAGGCGCGTGTCGATATGTTGCTGGTAACCTTGCCACTGACGGCCGAGGACCGGCTCCTGCAGATCCTCAAGCGTCTCTGGGTGTTGCCTGTCGATATCCGGCTCAGCGCCTATTCGCAGAAGTTCCACTACCGGCCACGCGCCTATTCCTACATCGGCAACGTTCCTTTCCTCGACGTTTTTGACAAGCCGCTCGGTGACTGGGGACGGATCTTGAAGGTGATAGAGGACAAGCTCATCGCCGGCCTCGCTCTCATCTTGTTATTGCCGCTCATGCTGGCGGTCGCCGCGGCCGTCCGTCTCGATAGCAGGGGGCCAATCCTGTTCAGGCAGAACCGCTTCGGTTTCAACAATGAATTGATCGGCATCTACAAGTTCCGCTCGATGTATCACGACATGCGCGACGCCGATGCCTCGCAACTGGTCACCAAGAGCGATCCGCGCGTGACGCGTGTCGGCCGTTTCATCCGCAAGACGTCGCTCGACGAACTGCCGCAACTCTTCAATGTCCTGCGCGGCGAGCTTTCGCTCGTTGGCCCACGCCCGCATCCCACCAAGGCCAAAGCTGCCGATCAACTTTACAACGACGTCGTTGATGGCTACTTCGCCCGCCACAAGGTGAAGCCCGGGATCACCGGCTGGGCCCAGATCAATGGCTGGCGCGGTGAAACCGATACCACCGAAAAGCTCCAGCGCCGCGTTGAGCACGATTTATTCTACATCGAGAACTGGTCGCTGCCGTTCGATCTCTATATCCTGTGGCGCACACCATTGGCGCTGCTCAAAGCGGAGAATGCATATTGACGGCAGTCTACGGCCAACGCCACACAGCCACATCCGGCCTCGCAGTCCTGCCGCTCACCAGCGTGCAGGCTGCCGCCGTCTGGATGATGATGGCAGTGTCGTTCTTCGTACGCATTGAGCCCGCTCCATGCGACCTGATGTTCGTCGTTGTCATGACTGTCTATCTGGCGCTCGGCGGTCTCCAGGCGACGGTGATTGCGGTGCCGCTCATCTTCTACCTGCTGCTCTACAACCTCGGCGGCTTTGTGAGCTTCCTTGAGGTTTCGAACGATCAAAAGGCCGGCATGTTCGTCCTCACGTCATGCTACATGGCGGTCTCGGCGATCTTCTTCTGCTTCTATGTGTCCAGCGATACCGAACGGCGCTTCGCGGTGTTCAAGAATGGCTACATCATTGGCGCGGTCATCGCCTCGATCATCGGCATCGCTGGTTATTTCAATGTCGGCGGCACGGGCGCCTATCTATCACCCATTTTCCGTGCCCAAGGTACGTTCAAGGATCCGAACGTTCTGTCCACCTACATAATCCTGCCCGCGCTGCTGATGACGCAGGATGTGATGCTCGGAACCAGAGCATGGCGGTTCATGCGATACCTCGGCCTGTTCGCCATTGTCGCTTGCCTGTTTCTTGCCTTCTCGCGCGGCGCCTGGGTGAACTTTGCCGGTTCGGCGATGCTGATGGTGATGCTCACCTTCATCCTCTCGCCGTCGAAGGAATTGCGTTCGCGCATCATCCTGTTGACGATCCTTGGAACGGTGCTGCTGGTGGTGATGCTGGTTGGCCTCCTCAGCATTGACTTTGTGAGAGCCGCCTTCGAAGACCGCGCCACCCTGGCCAAGGATTATGATTCCGGCGAGTTCGGCCGGTTCAGCAACCAGCTCAACTCGATACCGATCTTGCTTCAGAGTCCGTTCGGCTTTGGTCCGAACAAGTTCCGCCTCCTCTTCGGGCTCGATCCGCACAACGTCTATCTCAACGCGTTTTCGTCCTATGGCTGGCTCGGCGGCATCGCCAATATGATGATGGTGGTCAGCACGGTCATCGTCGGGTTTCGGGGTTCACTGATCCGGGCGCCCTGGCAAGGCGCTTCCATCGCACTGTTCTGTGTGTTCCTCGCCACCGCCTTGCAAGGGGTGCAAATTGACACTGACCATTGGCGGCACTTCTACTGGATGCTCGGGCTCAATTGGGGGCTGTTCGCGGCCTCGGCGGCCTATGCAAGGCAATCAGCCATGGCGACTGCCGGGAGATAGAATGGTCGGAGCGACTGGATTCGAACCAGCGACCCCTATCCCCCCAGAATAGTGCGCTACCGGACTGCGCTACGCTCCGACGTTGGTGGCAGCATCTAGCATCGATCCTTAGGCTGCGGAAGTCCTATTTGGCAGCTGTCCGTTGAAAGCGCAGCCCAGCGAAAATATCGCCGCGATAGCCGGAATAGCGCTGGGCCTGGATGCCGAGAATGGCCGCCCACGCGGCCTCGGCAAGAACCACCGCGATCGCCATGCCAAACAGGCCAAGCGCGGGGGTGAGGAGCAGGGCAGCGGCAACGAGCAAGGATATCGAGAAGACGCAGGCATTGACACTGCGGGTCTGGAAGCCGTCGAGCGACAGCAAGTGCTGGTTCATGCCGCCCGCGGCCCGGAAAAGTTGCGAGACCATGAACAACACCAGCGGCCAATGGGCTCCGGCATAATCCTTGCCGAACACCGAGAGGATCAACGGCCCGAAGAACACCGCTGCCAAAACACAGACCGCAATGGCCGAAACGGCGATCAAGTTGATGCGCAGGATCAGCGACCGGGCGGCAGCGCGATTACCCTTGACGATCGCCGCCGAAAGATCCGGCAGGACAAAATTCTGCGTCACCTGCGTCACAAAGCCCGCCAGCGCTGCCAGCCTTATGGCAATACCGAGTTGCGCGACATCATGGGCCGGCAGAAAGATGCCGCCAATCAGCGTGACGATATCGGCGAAAGACATGGCGATTGCTGCAATCAACACCATGGATACCGCCCGGCTTCGCAACACTGGCGCGAGGTTGTGGCGGCCGGCTTTCAGGCTGCTAGGCAACACTTCCGAGCCCAGAATAATAGCCTGTATGATCGCCACCACATAAGTGACGGCGATCATCACCAACATCACGGAGAGAAATCCGGGTGCAATGTTCAAGACCCACATGGTGAGAAGGAAGGCAAGCAACAAGCCTGGACGAAAGATGAAGTCGGGGATGTAAGAAAGCTGAAAACGCCGGCGCGAATTCGCAACCGAACTGGTGATGCGGATGAGCGAGGATGCAGGTGCCATGAGGCCGCCAAACAGCAGCGCATTCCTCAATGCCGGATCGATGGGCGCCCATAACCAAACGGCAGCGCCGGCCAGACCGATTGCAAGTGTCGCAATCAGCGTGTCATGCCACACGGCGCGGTGAAATGCCTTGGCCAGTGTCTGGCGGCCCAAGGCGTAGTAGCGCGGCAACAGGGTCATGGTCAGGGAGGGATAACCGACCGTCAGCATCAAACTGAGAATTGCTGAGGCACTCACGCCCATCAGCACGACGCCCACTTCCTCCTGCGGCAGCAGGCGGGCCAGTAGAATCTGGCTCACTAAACCCATGGCCGCACCGCCGAAGCGAACGCCCACCAGGTTTACGGCCGTCAGAATCATCCTCCACATGGACATGGACCGGGACGTGCTCCACCCTCAGCGGAGAGAAAAACAGCCCACCGCTGGCTGTCGTTATCACAGCCACCTTTATTCTTGGTTGAAGGCAAATCTTCTCAGCGCGGCTGGGCGGGATCGAGAATTTTCCGAGCGTCACCCAGATCCTTCAATGCCGCACGCAGCATGTCGGCATGATTGTCAGACAGGCGATTGACCACAATTGGCGGCGCTTTGACGGGTGCGGCTGCAGCAGCCTTGCCGACACGCGGTGCCGCCTTGGCCGTGCCGGGTGGTGGCGCCGAAGCCATTTCGCCTTCGCGCTTTCGCGGCTGGATTTCACCGCGGCCAACGCCCGCCACATAGGACACGCCATCCTCTTTGAGGATCAATTGCACACCACGGATGGTGTAGCCTTCCTTGTAGAGAAGGCTGCGGATGCCTTTCAGAAGTTCCAAATCGGCTGGGCGATAATAGCGCCGGCCGCCAGCCCGTTTCATCGGCTTGATTTGTGTAAAGCGGGTTTCCCAGAACCGCAGAACATGTTGCGGCACGGTCAGTTCTTCAGCGGCTTCGCTGATCGTGCGGAACGCGTCGGGG
>JANLTS010000415.1:0-14644 GCA_031363045.1 Hyphomicrobiales bacterium | reverse complement strand
TGAAGCTGTTGATGCCGATGTTGAAATAGACGCCAAGCAGCATGGTGGTGGAATGCCCGATGGCGAAGAGGGTGACGTACAGCCCGATATGCTTCAGCTTGTAGAGAAAGAAGATGACGCCGAACAGGAACAGGATGTGGTCGTAACCCGTCACCATGTGCTTGGCGCCGAGATAGATGAAGGGCAGGATGTTGATGCCCGAGATTTCCTGAATATATCCCTTGTCACCCTCGGCCACGGCGTGTGCCATTGCACTGAGCGACAAGACGGGCAGGATTAGGAGCAGCGCTAACGCATGCTTCGTGACTGCAGCCCCGAATAGGGAGTGCAGCGACTTTCTGAGAGTCGTCATGTTTGAATCCAGTAAATGTGGAAGGAAGATGGCCGCTGATATGCGGCCGCTATGTCAGACCCGCGTATGGAGCCTTGGCGGCCGTTCCAGCGGCGGCTGATTGAAAGCCTTCGACGCTTTCAATGTCCTTCCCGATTTCACAGGAGAGAAAGATATCGTGTTGTGATGATGTTCTGGCAACAGATTGCCTGGAACGTGGTCGCTCGCATCATGGCCTTTTCCATGACCGTCCTTCGACGCGTCGCCGTTGGGCATCTCGACGTCGCTCAGCTCGTCAAAATCATGGTCATGACCGTGGTCGTGGCCATGGTCCACTGCGGTCGCACCATGTGAGACGACGTCTGCAAAGCCCCCAGCGACCGGCGAGGCCAGCAAGGCCGCCAGCACCAGGACTAAAATGATCTGCAGTCGCTTGACCATCGCGATTCTCATGTACGACGTCGGTTAACAAAGGCTTTATGTCGAAATTGGGTCGCGTGGCACGTTTCTATGCTCCGAAACATGCTGCCTCTTGCAAATGCCTCAAGCGTCATCAGGCACCTGAAATCAAAGCGCGTCCGGAAGGATCGAAACGGGCGACCAGATCGAAGGCATCGCCGCGGATTGTCTGTTTGGCAATGGTGACAGTTTCAGTACCGCGCCAAGTACGCCGTTCAAGATAGAGGCAAGGTGCTCCTGAAGTGAGGCCTAACTCCTTTGCTGCTACTCCTTCGGCGGACACGGCACTGATGCGGTGCTCCGCTTCGGTCCACGGCACATGACCAAGAAGCCAGGTTCCGGGTGGTTCGGACGTGAGGTCTGCCAATTCGATTTCGGGAACCGCGTCGAGAAAAATGTGCCGCTCCTCAAGCACCAGTGGCCTTCCATCGGCCAGATGAAGGCAGCGCAAAAAGCGGCTCGATCCAAGATGGTGCCCTTCCGCACCAAGGTGGACACAGCAGGCGGAACGCCTTTCGTCATCTAAAAGCCTATACTCATAGCGGAGTCCACGCTGCACGATCTCGGCTCGAATGTCGGGAATACGCAGGATGGCAGCGTGCATGCGCGGTTGTGCCACTACCGTGCCAGCGCGTCGGTTACGTTCGACAAGACCTTCAACCGCTAGAGCCGCCACGGCCTTGTTGACCGTCATGCGTGAACAGCCCCAGGTCTGCATCAATGCGGTTTCGGGGGGAATGCGGTGTCCAGGAGGCCATTTGCCGGACAATATGCGTGCTTCGATATCGGCACGAATGCGGGCGTGCAAACTGTCTGAACGACTCGAGGGCGCCTTGCCATGCATTACAGCACCGGATGATTATCAGTGTCAGCAAGATGGCAAGCAGCTTGGCCGGTGTGCGGCACAAGACGCAATGCAGGCTCCACCGTGCGGCACAGTGTAACCGCCACCGGACAGCGTGTCGAAAACCGGCAGCCGGTGGGCGCATTGAGCGGCGATGGCGGATCGCCTTCTAAAAGAATACGCGGCCTTGACGCCTCAATACGAGGATCAGGCGAAGGAACGGCAGACAACAGGGCCTGGGTATAGGGGTGGGCCGGATCGGCAAATAAAGGTTTAGATGTTCCTTCCTCTGCGGTCTTGCCGAGATACATCACGGTTACCGCTGAACAGACCTCGCGTACAATTGCGAGATCGTGTGCTACAATAACAATGGTCAGTCCAAGCTGGGCTTGAAGGCGTGCGAAGAGATTGACGATTTGTGCTCTGACCGAAACATCGAGCGCTGAGAGCGGCTCGTCGCACACCAGTATCTGCGGGTTCAGCGCAAGTGCCCGCGCGATTGAAACGCGCTGACGCTGTCCTCCCGACAATGATCGCGGCAGCCGGTCGAGTACGGTGGAGGGCAGGGCGACAAGGTCGAGGAGCTCGGAAACCTTCTTCCGGCGCTCCGTGGCAGACCCAAACCGGTGGATCTGCAAGGGCTCTTCAAGTGTTTGGCCGACCGTCTGGCGGCGACTCATGGAGCCCAAAGGGTCCTGGAATATGAACTGGACGGTGCGAGCGAACTCCTTGCGATCATCCCTTTGCCAAGCGGAACGGTCGCGACCAAGAATGCGGACACTGCCTGCGGTGGCCGTCTGGAGCCCGACGATGGCGCGGGCCAAGGTCGTCTTGCCACAGCCCGATTCCCCGACGATGCCATGAAACGCGCCACGGGTAACTGTCAGGTCAATACCATCGACAGCGCGGACCAGGCCACTGGCTGTCTTGAAATGAACAATCAAACCACGGGTTTCGATTGCAGGCGAAGTGGTCATTGGCGAGCCACTCCTTGAGCATTCAACACCACCGGGCAGGCCGCACGGTGAAGCACGCTGCTGTCGCTCACCGGCAAAAGGATTGGACGATGTGCCAGACAGGATGGCTGCGCAATGGGACAGCGCTCGGCAAAACGGCAGCCCGGTTCGACCTTGGTCTGATTGGGCGGCAGGCCGGGAATCTCGCGTGTGCCGGTGGAGATCTCAGACCGGAAGTCAGGCACAGACGCCAAAAGTCCCTTCGTATAAGGGTGAACAGGCCTCGTCAGCACATCGATGGCGCTGCCTTCTTCGGCAATTTGCCCGGCGTAGAGCACAATCACCCGATCGGCCAGCACCGACACGGCGCCAATATCGTGGGTAATCAGCACCACGGCGATCCCGTCTTCCTTCTGGATCTGCCTGATCAGCGCGAGAATTTGTGCCTGTACTGTAGCGTCGAGCGCTGTTGTCGGTTCATCTGCAATCAGCACGCGGGGCCTTGCGGCGAGCGCAAGCGCGATCATCGCTCGCTGCAGCATGCCGCCGGATAGTTCGTGGGGGTAACGGTCGTAGCGATCTTCGGGATCAGGAATGCCGGTCCGTGCCAAAAGCGACACGGCTTCCTTGCGGGCATCCGCTGCAGATAGTCCAGCATGGCGCCGCGCCTGTTCGGCAAGCTGCGGTCCGATCTTCAGCATTGGATTGAGAGCGCTCATCGGATCCTGGAAGATGACGCCGAACTCACCCCCGCGCATGGCTGAAAGTTCGCTCTGGCTCATTGCAACCAGATCACGGCCATCCGCACGGGCAGTGCCGCGCATGTCGATTGCAACACCTTCCGGCAACAGGCCAAGAGGGCCAAGCGTCATTACCGTTTTGCCTGAACCGCTTTCACCGACAATCGCAAGAGTTTCGCCGGGATGAATCTCGAAACTTGCCCCATCGACGGCGCGCACCGAGACGGTGGGCGTAAAGAGGTCAATGACCAGGTTCTCGACAGCATATACGGGAGTGGTCATGCACCAGCCTCTACCCTGCGGCGTGCTTCGTCTTCCGCCGCGCGCTCCGCCTTCTTGCGTCGTAGGAGGCTGCCGCGAATTGCCTTGGGCACTTTCTGAAGCGCGAAAGCCTCGCCCAGCAGATTGAAGCTCACAACAACGGCGGTCAGCGCCAGACCGGGAATGATGACGAGGCTTGGATACTCCTCGATATAGCTCATTCCATCGACCAGCATTTGCCCCCATTCCGGCACCGGTGGCGCGACGCCGAGGCCAAGGAACGAAAGGGTCGCTATGGCGAGCACCAAGGCACCCGCGTCAGCACTTGCATAGACCACGACCAGGCCCAAGACATGAGGCAGGATGTGGCGCACGAAGATCCAGATATGCGAAGCGCCCATCACGCGTGCAGCTTCGATGTAAGGCTGCTGCAGTTCGGAGACCACCACGGCGCGGCTCATGCGCGCGTAGTTGGCCCACCACGCGAGTGTCAGCGCCAGGATCATCTTCCAATAGTCGGACATCCAGGCAAAATTTTCGCCTGAGAAGACGCCCATCAGTGCAAGCGCGATGACCAGAGACGGCAATGCCAGCATGATGTCGATCATCGAGATCAGCGCCATCTCGGTGACGCCGCCGATATAACCTGCCAGCGAGCCAATCACGACTCCAATAACCAGCGCCGCCGCCAGCACGAAGACCATGGCAACGAGCGATGTCCGTGCACCGCCGATAATGCGGCTCCACATGTCGCGGCCAAGATAGTCGGTGCCAAGCCAGTGGGAGGCCGAAGGTCCTTGCAGAAGTGCCCCATAGTCCTGCTGGGCTGTGTCGTGAGTAATCAGCAGCGGCGCAAAGATCCCAATGAGGACGAAAGCAATGGCGGGTGACAGAATGGCCCAAGGAAGCTTGCCCAGTTTCATCTCATGCTCTCCTCGCGCGCCGAAGGCGCGGATCAGCGAACATGGCGATGAGGTCAACAAACAAGTTAACTGATACGAAAAACACCACAAAAAGGGTGAGCACGGCTTGCATGCCAACGAAATCGCGGAAGCGGATCGCTTCAATGAAGAAAGCACCGACCCCATTAAGGCCGAACACCCGCTCGACCACGATGGCGCCGATAATCATCAGGGTGAACTGGGCACCAAAAGTGGTGATGAAGGGAACGGCAATGTTGGGCAGCGCTTCGCGGAGGAGAACTCCGCGGCGGCTCAGGCCCTTGGCGAAACCGGTCGTGGCGAACGGTCGCGACATCGCCTCTTGCAGGTTCACGCGCACCACGCGTGCCAGCACCGAAGCCGGAAAAAGAGCTATGGTGAACCAGGGTAAAAGCCAAGACGTGGCCCCCGAAGCACCGAAGCTCGGAACCCAACCGAGGCCAACCGCAAAGACGATAACCAACATTGCCGCCACGAAGAAGTTTGGTGTAGACGCGCCGATCAGCGCGGCGCCGTGGAGCATACGGTCAACAATCCCGCCGTTCGAGACCGCTCCCCAAAGTCCAAGGCCAATCGACAAGACAAGGGCAATGACGCCGCCGCCAAACAGGAGCAGCGCTGTCACGGGGATACGCTCGGCAAATTCGTCCATCATCGGCTTGCCGGTGCGCAGGCTTTCGCCAAGGTCTCCGGCGACAGCCTTCCCCAGCCAGTGCACATAGCGCACCGGCAAGGGATCGTTGAGACCGAGCTCGTCGGCGATGCGCTTGATCATCTCGCCATCAGCACCGGCACCCGCCGCCCGTTCGGCAATCAAGGCCGCAACATTGCCGGGCGCCGCTGTCACAATCGCAAATGTCAGCGCCGTGGCGGCGAGCATCAGAAAAAGGGCAAGGCCAGCCCTCCGCAGGAACATGCGCCGCATGGGTCTTTCCCCTGTGACCGGCGTCAGCCGAGCGTTATGCCCTTGAACGGCAGGTCATAGTCGGTAGCTGGCAGGCTGAAACCCTTGACCCGGGGATTGACGGCCCACAGGCGCTTGGTGACGACCAGTGGGCATGCCGTGACATTCGTGGCCAGCCAGTCATAGACGGCCTGCATCGCGGCCTCGCGTGCATCGCCGCCGGTCTCGAGCGCCTTCTGTACGAGGGGGTCGAGTTCATCCGAAATGTAGATCTTGCCATCAGGACCTGTATCGGAAGCGGTCACGAACGACGCGCCCAGTGAGCCGTGTGGATCATAGGGGGCGCCATAGGTCGCAAAGAAGGTCAGGTCGTACTGGAAGGCCGGGCGGCGTTCATGCATCGTCGCATTGTCCACCGACGAAATGTTCACCTTGAGACCGACCTCCGTCAGCATGCCCTGAATCATTTCAGCGATGCGGCGCGAACCAGGGAAAGATTCCTCCGAGACGAGGAAGTCAATTTCCAGCGCCTTGCCGTCCTTGGTCCAGCCGCCGCCGCCACCCGTCCAACCGGCTGCGGTGAGGGCGGCCTGTGCGGCTGCTACATCGCGCGCGGGGATTTCGTGCCGGGTACCGGCAGTTGGAACCGTTGTCGGGAAGATATCGACGGTCGGATCGGCGAAGCCTTCAAACAGCACGGTTGCAATCGCGGCACGGTCGATGCCACGGAAAATTGCTTCGCGCACCGCCTTGTCCTGCATTACCGGCGACTTTGGCGAATAGCCGAGAATTGTGGTCGCGGTGCCCGGTTCGGCGACAATCACCATACCTTCGCCTTCGAGTGCCTTGGCGCGCCGCGGCGATAGCGGAGCGACCCAGTCGCCACCGATCACGTCCAGTTCGCCTGCTCGCAGTGCATTGGCGCGTGCCAGTTCATCGGGAACGACCTTCAGTTCCATGCGGCTGAAGGCGGGTTTTTCACCCCAGTACTTGTCGTTGCGAAGGAGGATCGTCTCGGTGCTGGAATACTTCTCAACGATCCATGGGCCAGTTCCAATCGGCGCTGTCTGTTTGCCATTGGCATCAACGGCCTTGGGCGAAAGGAACCGTACCGGGCGCACAATCGTGAGTTCCAGCAACGCTGCCGGAACCGGTCGCTTGAGCTTTACGGTGATCTTGTTCGGTGCATCCTTCACGATGCTTTCGTAGGCGTCAGCAATGCCGATCCACGAAAAGTCGGCCACACCCATCCAGCGCTTCAGATTCCATTCCGCCGCATCGGCATCGAATGGTGTCCCGTCGGAGAATGTCACGCCTTCGCGGAGATCGAAGCTGATGGATTTGCCATCATCGGCAACATTCCAGGCCGTCGCAAGGCCCGGTTCAAGTTTCCCTCCAAGGCCGTAATGGATCAGGGCATCAAAGACCACTGTGTAGGACGAGAGCGTTGAGACATTCTGCAGGAGATCCAGATCGCCCGTCTCTCCTCCGATGCCGACCCGGAGCGTTTCGTGCTCCGCAGCCAGTGTCACGCGCGGGAGTGCTGCGACAAAGGCAAGTGCTGCAGATGTTGCCAAGAGCTGACGTCGATCAAGCTTTACCATCGAATGTTCCTCTGCCGCTTGTTGTTTTCCTGATGCTACACAAATCCAGAATATTGTATAGACTTAATGGCAGCGTGCCTGGGAGTGAGGTCTGTCTGGAAGGGAGGTTGGTGTCAGGCCAGCCAACTCTGCTGAACCGCGAGAATTGCCACGTAGCGCCCCACCTTGGCGATGGTGACCAATATAAGGAATACCGGGAAGGGCTCACGCAACGCCCCGGCCACCACGGTTAATGGGTCACCGATGATCGGCACCCAGCTCAGAAGGAGAGTCCATCGGCCATAGCGGTGATACCACGTTTCAGCCTTTTTCAGACTCTCGCGCTTCACCGGAAACCATCGCCGATTCTCAAAGCGGGTGAGACCGATGCCCAGCAGCCAGTTCACACAGGAGCCCAGTACATTGCCGGTGCTTGCCACCAGCAGCAACAGCCAGGGAGGATAGGAGCCGGTCATTAGCAGTCCAAGCAACACGGCCTCGGATTGAGCAGGAATGAGCGTGGCCGCCAGAAAAGAGACCCCGAAGAGGCTGAGATAGATTGCGAGGGTTTCCATGTATTTACTCGAACTCGCAGGGTGTTTCGTATACCTGCGCAGCAAAGGCCCAGGGATTGCTGTCTTGTGTTAGGGAGATGCCATGACTGACACCTCGTCGCAAACTCATTCACATTTCTGGTCCAGTGTGCCGCTGGCGTTTGGGCCGGCCGCTCTGTACGGAGCTGCGCTGCCGTTGTCCAAACTCAACCTTCAGCATGGGTACAATGGGTCAATGACGGAGGCACATTCGTATCTGCATTGGTTCACACTCGTGCGCAATAGGCCCCAGCATTATCCTGAGCTGCGTCATCCTCACAGCCACGGTTAAACCTTCAACATGTGGCAGCAGATCTTTGAACTCCAGCGAGAGATTTACGGCCAAGTGTCGGCTCACATCCGCCTCTTTGCGGAGAGCGGCGGCTGGCTCACGCTGCTCGCCATGCTGCCGATGGGTGTGCTGTTCGGTGCTGCCCACGCCCTGACCCCTGGACACAGCAAGGCGGTGCTCGCGACCTACGTGGCAGGCTCGCCGGTTGGCATATTCCGCGCCTTGCTGGTGTCGCTCACGCTGTCATTTACGCACGTCACCATGGCTGTGCTGATAGCGGTGTTCTCACTTCCATTGGTCTCGATCGCGCTTGGCAGTGTCGGCCGTGCCCCGGCTCTCGAGAACATCTCGAGGGGCCTTCTGGCTGCTATCGGTCTGTGGATGATCTGGTGCGCGCTCCGCCATACTACTCATCACCGGCATGAGGGCGAGGCAGTCGGATTCATTGCCGGTCTCATTCCCTGCCCATTGACGCTGTTTGTGATGACTTTCGCCATTTCGCGCGGCGTGCCTGAGGCAGGATTGGTGTTCGCTGTCGCCATGATGGTGGGTGTGGCTGCCACACTCTCGGCTGTTGTCCTGCTGGCGGCAATGTTCCGGGTGCAGATGGCGCATCTGCTCGAGCATCGTCCGGCGCTGCTGCATGGTCTGTCACGAGGTCTTGAGGGAGTAGCCGGCGTGGTGCTCCTTGGGATCGCCCTCTATGAGATCTTGCTCTGAGATCGGAAATCTGTCCCGGCCAGGCTGGCGAAGGGGGCATTGCACTGGTTTCAAAGAGATCAAACAATGCGTAGTCGATGGTCGTATCAATAGAGATAAACAAGACCATAGGCTGAGTGGCCTTCCGCTCATTCCTCAAGCAGATCTGCTTCTTGTCCTCAGTATTCCCAATTCGCCCCACAGACCCTGAGACAGAAATTCGCCAGAAAACCGTAGCATCTGATTCACCAGTTTTCTGTCCGACGGAAGCTGGGTTCGATCCTTGTGGTCCGGTATTAAGACATTTGGGATAGCGGTCTGCGCCGCGTGAAGGCCAATGCAACGGCCTCCACTTTCAATGTCTCCTTCCTAACGCTGGAAGGTCAAGCGCATAATGCAGTAGCGAAACAACCGTTCAGATCGCTTCGACGGCAGTCGCCAGTAAATCGCGCACCTGACCCGCGACCGCATGCAGCACCGGATTGTCGATTGCCTGCATCGAGGCCACCGGATCGATGGCGCTGACTTCAACCCCGCCATCGACCTCGCGCAGGATCACGTTGCACGGCAGCATCGCTCCCACCCGAGGTTCCATGCTGATGGCCTGATACGCCATTTTTGGATTGCAGGCGCCGAGGATCAGGTAGGCCGGCATGTCGACATCCAGCTTCTTTTTCATGGTCGCCTTGACATCGATTTCGGTCAGGACGCCAAAGCCGTTGGCGGCAAGTGCTTTCCGGGTGCGAGCGTCAACTGCTTCAAAATCTGCATCCACAATCAGCCGATTTATTGTGTAGTCCATTGGCTAACCCCTAAGTCTAGTTGCGCAGGTATTTGACGAGCGCTGCAATTGCAAGGCCCACCAGCACAAGAATGACGATCATCCAGAGCCAGCCGAAGCCCATGCCGAAGCCCATGCCATATTCATTCATCATGTTTTCTACCATTCTGTGAAGGCATTGATCCGCCAACCTGCGCCGGCCCCAGTTGGCGGAGACAGAGCACGTTTCCGTTGTCGTTCATAATGCCTTCGCCCATGTTCGGCATTCCACCCTGCTGTCCGCTCATATGACATTGCATCATCACGGCCATCGCACCCATTTCAGCTTCAGTCACTTGTGCGTCGCCGTTAGCGTCGTGAATCTGGAAGGCGCGCACCGTCATAGGCCGGGTATGGTCTGCGTGCATAACCGCGAATTCATCCAGCGAAAACTTGCCATCGGTATCATAGGTCTTTAATTTCTTCAGCACCATGGCGACGATGTCCTTGGGGTCTTCGTCGCCGTCGATCATGGTCATTCTCGTGCGGTGGACCATGATGTCGGAAATTTCGAGATCCTGCATCGTCAGAATGCCGCCCAGTATGTCGCGGACGTTCTTCACGACCGTTACTTCCATGTGATGAAGGTCGATGGCGCCGCGCAATTCATCATGCGCGGAGAGCACGTTCGGCCTGAATTCTGGCGGTCATTCCTTCTGGGCTGAGCGTACCGTCATTGTTGGTATCAAATTTGGCCATCGCATAGCTTTGGGCTCCGCCCATCATCATGCCTATGCCAATGCTGCCCGGTTTTACAGGACGATCACCTCGGAACCGGGCGTCGTCGCCGCGATGAGGCATCAGGGCATCGAACCCTGAGCGGCGAACACCACATAGCAAGAGCGGCGCAGAGGGTCGCATCGTCCGCCGGCCTTGGGCAGCGACAAGAGGGACCTTCCGACCTGAGGCCCAGCCACGCCGCCAACGCGACCGCGGTCAAACAATCGCCCGGTCATCAGTGATTTCCCGTCCCCGATGCCTCTATACCTTCGCTTGCGCGAGCAACCCTGGAAGAGTTGCGGCGCAATGGTCGAGGAACAGGCGATTGAGCCGGGACATGTTCCGGGTTCCGGGCGTCACGGCGGAGATCGTGACCGGATCGAACGTCCAACCGGCAAGGACGCGTGACAGCCGACCCTCGCTTAGGTGCGACGCACACAGGATGGAGGGTATCCGCGCGATCCCGCATCCGGAGATCGCCGCAGCGAGGACGCCCGTGAAGTCATTCATCGACAGATGCGGCACCAATTCGAATGCGGCCGTGTCGTCCGGTTTTGCAGCCGACCGCAGCGTCAGGCTCCATGTCATAGGGCCGGGTCTGCCCTCGAAGGCGACGATCCGATGGGACGGCAGATCCGCAGGCGCCGCGATCGGCGGCCGTCCCTGCAGGTAGGAGGGCGCCGCCACCAGATACGAGGCGTAGCTTGCAATGCGCCTGATGGTCATCTGGCTGTCCTTCAGCGGACTGATGCGGAAGGCGACGTCGATACGTTCGTGCAGCAGATCCACATAGCGCTCGGTGCTCAGGATCGCGACGCGGGCGTTGGGATACAACGACTGGAATGCGACCACGGCCGGCAGGAAGAACGGTTCGACCAGACTGGGCGGTACCGTGAGTCTCAGAAGACCCGAGACGTCGGACTGCCGCTCCCGAAGGGCGAGCGTTCCCGCATCGAACTCCTGCAGCCCGCGCCGGCAATAGTCGAAATAGGTCTCGCCAATATCTGTCAGCCTGACCTTTCGGGTAGATCGTTCCAGCAGCCTGACGCCAAGGCTCTGCTCCAGCTCCGCGACGCGGCGGCTGATGGTGGACAGGGGTTCGGACAGATGACGCGCGGCTGCCGAAAAACCGCCCTGTTCGACTACGTGGACGAAATAGGCCATCGCGGCGAAGTCCTGCATCTATTATCCCTCAAATGAGATTGTGATTGCCGAATTCTACGACTAATGCCAAAACCGGGATAGTGGCAAAGTGTGTTGGCTGAAACCAACCAACACAGGAAGCGCACATGTCTTATCTCGAAAAAATAGGGCGGTCCGCCCGGACAGGGCTTCTCCAGGCTCCGCCAGACGGCGCAAGCGGCCCGGGGGTGGATGCGGCTGCCGCCATTACCGACACCTTGCGTCGGTATGAAGCCGCCCTCAACGGCAGCGACACCAGCGCTGTTATGAAGCTCTACGCAGAAGATGGCGTGTTCATGCCGCAGCATTTCCCATCGGCCGTCGGCGCGGCGCAGGTGCGGACCGCCTATGACGGCGTCTTCAGCGCTATCCGGCTGTCGGTTGCGTTCGACATCGTCGAGGTGGTCCCGGTGGCAGAGGATTGGGCATTCGCACGCACCAACTCAACAGGTACGGTAACCTTGCTGGCCACCGGCGACAGCGGCCCGGAGGCCAATCAGGAGCTGTTCGTGATGCAGCGTGTCGAAGGCGCGTGGAAGATCGCACGGTATGCGTTCTGCACCACGAACCCGCCACGCGGCTGAAAGCTGGTGGCGGATCTCATGCGCAGCGCAGAGCGATGGAAGCATTGAAGTTAAGAGGAAAGCGGCAGCATGAACACGATGAAAGCGGTGGTGATCCACGAGGCCGGCGGTCCCGAGGTCCTGAAGCTGGAAGAGCGCCCGATCCCGGAGTCCAAGCCCGGCTGGGTCCTGATCCGTGTCCGGGCCTTCGGGCTCAACCGCTCTGAGCTATTCACGCGGCAGGGCCATTCGCCGAACGTGGCTTTTCCACGCATCCTCGGCATCGAGGCGGTGGGCGAGGTCGCAGCCGATCCGGACGGAAAGTTCGCCGTAGGAGACCGTGTGGCGACCGCGATGGGCGGCATGGGCCGGGTCTTTGACGGCGGCTATGCCGAATACACGCTGGTCCCGGCCGGGCAGGTGCAGAAGCTTGAAACCGACCTGCCGTGGGAGGTTTTGGGGGCGCTGCCGGAGATGGTGCAGACAGCCTGGGGCTCGCTGTACACCGCGCTGCGCATCGCGGCCGGCGAAACGCTCCTGATCCGGGGCGGGACAACCTCGGTCGGACTGACGGCCGCGATCCTTGCCCGGCAGGCCGGGCTGCGCGTGCTTGCGACGACGCGCCGGGCCGACCGGCGGGAGATGCTGCTGGCCAATGGCGCCGACGAGGTCTTCATCGACGACGGTCAGATCGCCGGGGCGGTGAAGGCCGCCCATCCCGGGGGTGTTCACCGCGTGCTGGAGCTTGTCGGCACGACGACGCTGCTCGACAGCCTGCAGGCGGCGGCACCCGGCGGGGCGGTCTGCATGACCGGCATGGTGGGCAACTCCTGGGAGTTCGACCGGTTCAGCCCGATGGGGGCGATCCCGACGGCCGTGAACCTGACCACCTACGCAGGCGGCTCCGACGACTTCATCGCGACGCCGCTGCAGCAGGTGATCGACGCGGTCGAAGCGGGTACGTTCCGGCCGCCGATCGGCCGCGTGTTCTCCATCGACGAGATCGTCGAGGCGCACCGGACAATGGAAGGAAACGCGGCCGGCGGAAAGATCGTGGTGACGACGTGAAAGTTCACTCCAAAGCAAGACGCGGCACTTTGATGACTGCGACCTGCCACATAGAGTGGAGATCGGGTGGTAGCCAATCTCTCTTTTGGCATTGAATGCGCGAAGCGTCGTATTCCAATCCAAGTTTCAGATAGGTCACCGCCGTTCAGTTGACCGACCAAGCTCTTGCTGCCATTTGGATGGGCGCGCGGGATTCGAAAAGAGTGCAAATCTGACCTCAATGAAATCAATGGTTTACGACCAGAGAGCTTTGGATTCCAGACCCGTTCCCTCCGCCACATAACTCATTGATATTGCTGGATAAAGATCGTTTTTGACTTCAGGACCATTTGTGCCCGACAAGTCCGCGGCTTGTGTCGATTGCCAATCTTGAATCCGGTCTCAGAGACGCCTTTGGTGCGGCTTCCAGGCGCGATCTGGCGGCAAAGTCTCTTACGCCACTTTTGGTGGTACCGTTGCCGGCGGTTGGAACAGCCAAATTCAAACACAGCAGCAACTGATGACCGCGCCGATTTCGGTTCGGCGCGGTGTACACGGTGGAAGGGTGTGTGTCGGATCAGGCGAGACCCAGCTGGACGCGCTGCCTGGACCAGTCTCGTTCGAGCTGATTGTGGCCGAGCAGAGACTTTGCCGTGAGTGTGGCAGGCTGACGACCGTGCACGATGGTCTTCGTGATCTCGGGAGCCACGAAGCTCAGCCGGAACACCCGTGTAAAATATGACGGACTCACGCCAGCCTCGCGGCTCAGTTCGCGGATCGATTTGCCTCTGCTGCTCATGAACATGTCACTGAACTGGCTGGCCTGTCCGATGAGGCGGAGGAGGCTGCGATCTGGCTCCTGACGTTCGCTGCCCATGGCGCCCTGGATCAGGAGTTTCATCTCCATGCCGGTGCGCCTGACTATCGCCGGGACCGACAGAGATTGGGTTGGCATGTCTGTCATGTTGGAGGTGGCCAGCTTCTTAAGGTCGGCCTGAGGTGCGGTAGCTTCTGACAGCATGGTCGGCCGGATTGTGATGTCGACTGTTGCCGGTCGCACATCGATCCGGGCAACCAGTACTTGCAGCATCATGCGTTTGTCGGCGGCAGCGAGGGTTGGCCAGCGTTGTGCCAGGGCAGCGGCCCGGCCAATCAAGCTCTTGGATGCCTCGACTTGCGCCGAGTTTTCGGCGGCCGCGCTGAACACGGCGGAACCATCCCGCAGCAGCGCACAGATCCGGTCCTCCACGATTGTCTCGAGATCGGCAGCAGGGACTCTGCACGCTGTATCTGGGGCTTTCGGCCTGCTGCCCTTGATCAGGGACTGGCTGACATAATACCGGTAGCGGGTACCCTTCTTGTTGGCATGTGTCGGTGACATCCGGTCACCACTCTCATCATAGACGAGGCTGGCGAGCAGGCTGGGTGACGCCGCAGTCGAACGGCTGACGCGCTCGACGCGATTCCCGGCCAGCGCCAGCTGCACCTCGTCCCACAGCGCCTCATCGATGATAGCATCATGCTGGCCCGGATAGCACGTGCCCTTGTGCACGATCTCACCGCGATAAATCCGGTTCTGCAGCATCCGGTAGAGAGCGCCCCGGTTGATTGCCGTACCACCGCTCGGGCGACCAAACCTGTTGGTTCTAGCCTTGCTGGCGATGCTCTTGGCTTCCAACTCATCCTTCAAGGCATGGACGGATTTGAGA
>JANLTS010000408.1:0-16702 GCA_031363045.1 Hyphomicrobiales bacterium | reverse complement strand
AGCCGACGCGTTTTTCCGGACTTGATACAGCTGCGTTCAGAAAATCTTTGCGTTAACGCAGCGCAAAATTAACCAACCGGTAATGAATTAACGATATTTCTTAAACCGTAATCCTTGACCGGATTGCGCCGAGTGGCTCCTGTCACTCTGTTTGACGCCTCCCTGTTAAATAACTTCAAGCCGCGCCCTGTGCGCGGCTTTTTTCTGGCATCGCTCTTGCTGAGGGTTACCCACAGCAAGACGTTCCGGCGTTATTGACCATACTCAAATGGCAGGTCATTATCCCGGCGCGTTCTGCTCAATCGTACAGATGAGCTTAAGGATTTGTTGAGCATGCCAGGCCAAAAAAAAATTTCCACCACCGTTGATTTCCTGACGCGCTTCACGTCCTCGGAGCAATTCGACAAGGTGTTCAAGGAAGGCATGGGCCTGGTCGAGGAGACCGCCAATTACCTCGATGGCCCCGGCCGCCAGGATGCCCGCCTGCTCGACCGCCATGGCGCTGTCGCCTACGCCACCGAAAGCATGCGGTTGACCACCAGGCTCATGCAGCTCGCGTCTTGGCTGCTGCTGCAGCGGGCCATTGGTGCTGGCGAAATGAGCCAGGAAGAGGCCGGCAAGGAAAAGCACCGCATCAGCCTTGCCGATATCGGCCGCGGCAACCCGTTGAGTGGTGGCGAGCAATTGCCTGAGGGCCTGCTGGCGATTGTCGAGCGGTCGCTGTCGCTGCACCAGCGTGTGCTGAAGCTTGATGCCATGATCAACATCCAGGCGAAATCCGCCAACAGCGAACAGACCAGCCACGTCGATGGCCACATGGACCGCATCGCCGCCGTCTTCAAGGTCGGCCGCGCCTGAACCTCGACCGCGCAAGCATTCATTGAAAAGTCCAACTGCCGGGGTTAACCGCTTCTCCTGACCAATTGGGAGATGCCGTCCTGCGCCTGCCTTGCCTCATCTTCTGTCTGGCCCTGCTGCAGGGCGTAGGCCATGCCGCCACGCCTCCGGCGCTGCCAAAGTCCGACGATGAGCGCAAGGTCTTCGCTGCCAGCGTCTGCGGTGAGATTTCGACCCGCGCCACGGAGCATGGCCTGCCGGAGGCTTTCATGGCCCGGCTGATCTGGAAGGAGAGCCTGTTCGATCCAGGTGCTGTCAGCCCCAAGGGCGCGCAAGGCCTCGCCCAGTTCATGCCCGGCACCGCCAAGCTCCGCGGCCTCGATGACCCCTTCGATCCCCAAAAGGCGCTTGCCGCCTCCGCCGCCTATCTCGCCGAATTGCGCAAGAGTTTCGGCAACCTTGGCCGCGCCGCTGCCGCCTATAATGCCGGCGAGGAGCGCGTGAAAAAATGGCTTGATGGAGGCGGTCTGCCTTACGAGACCCAGGACTATGTCCTGTCGATCACCGGCCACAGCCACGACGAGTGGAAGGTGGAGGGAGCCGATTTCATCATTCCGGCGATCGGCAAGGACGGCGATTTCGCGACGCAATGTGCGAGCCTGGTGATGCGCGAACTCTCACCCCAGCAATCCAACATGCGGCGCGCCAACTGGAAGCCATGGGGCGTCACGATTTCCGGCAGCTTCTCGGAATCCCGTGCGCTCCTGGCCTTCCGGGTGATCCGCAACCGCTATCCGTTCCTCAAGGCCGAGGAGCCGCTGGTCCTGCGCAAACGCAACCTGTCAATGGGCCGCCGCAAGGTGGTACGCGTCATGATCGGCCGCAACAGCCGCGCCGAAGCCCAGAAACTCTGCACACGGATCACCGCGCTCGGTGGAGCCTGCCTGGTGGAGAGGAATTGAGACGCTTGCCCGTCAGAGGACGAACCAGTCAGCCAAACCGACCCCGGGGCCTAGTTTCGGCGCGATAAGATTGAATTGGAGGTCAATCTTGCCGTCGCCGTTGACATCGGCGCTGAATTCCCAGCGCACAAATGCTGTACCCGGATTGAAAATGTCGTGAATGAGCTGCCCGGGTATACCGGTCAGCGCATTGGCCAATTTGAACGCCTGGTCGCCGGCGAGCTTGGTATTGGCATCGATGGCGGACAGGTCGATCTTGTCGTAAGCCGCCTCGAAGTAAAATATGGAATCGTCCTCGGCGACGGTGCTGTCCGACACTTTTTGCAAGATAACCACATCATAGGCTTTGTCGGCACTTAGGATCACGGTATCGTCACCGGCACCGCCGATGACCTTGTCACTGCCGCCACGCGTGAAACCGTCAAGGGTAATGTTGTCGTCGCCGTTGCCCCCGTAAATCGTGTCCGATCCATTGTCGCCAGTGATCAAGTCGTTGCCGGAGTTACCATAAATCGTGTCATTGCCCTCTCCGCCGAAAATGTGATCACGCATCGCACCGGCGCGAATGGAGTCATTGCCGCCACCGCCAGAAATCGTGGCGCCAAGTTGAGCCGAGGGGAACGGAATGCTCGACGGCGAAATCGTCAAGACATCCGAACCGTCATTGAGAAAGATTTCAAGCCAGAAAGGTTCCCCGCTCAACAGGGTTTCCGACTTGTCCGCTCCCAGGCCGTAAGTGATCTCGATCTTGTCCGACAAGTCCGACGCATCAATCTCTTCGATGCTGGCGAGAGAGTTGTTGCGATTGTCGATGAATGACTCGCCGACACCGGCATCACTGAAAGTGATGATGACCCGTTTCTGATACTGCACACCGGCGCCGTTGTAGTAAAGCCACGAAGTGTTACCTGCGCCGTTGTAATTCTTGTTCTTGTCGTCACCAGAAAAATCCAAGATCTGCTCCTGTCACTTGTTGCCGTTGTTCGCAAAGCGCCTGTAGCAAGAAATCACAGGAATCCCGTCTTAACAACCATTTGTTGTAGAGGCGATGCATATCCCCGGCTTGCATCACCGCCCAGCGTGGAGCGACAGATGCCAGTCATAGCCGCGATGACCGGCGGTGAATGCCGATCTGCCTCCAAGTTCCTCCGCCAGCGCATTGAATTCCGCATGCAGAGCCTTTCGTGGGCTCACCTGAAATTGCTTCAGCCAGGCGAACATCAGGCGTCGCATTGGCCCCGGAAGCGCTTCAAACTGTCCGAAATCGGCGACATGCAGCGCGCCACGTTTCGCCAGCATGGTGCCGGCATGCCGGAGCGCTGCCTCCCAGCCGGGGATCATCGACAGCGCATAGGAAAAATAAATCCGGTCGAAAGACGCTATGCCGAAGGCCTTTGCCGCGTTGAAATCCAACGCGTCGCCTTGCGCAACACGAACCCTGTCGGCGAGACCGTGCTTGACAATGGCGGTCCTCGCGCATTTCAGCATCTCGTCCGATATATCGAATCCATAGAACCGCGCATGTGGGTAACGTTCGGCCGCCCGGATGAGGTTGCGCCCGGTGCCGCAGCCGGCTTCCAGTACGGTTCCGCCCGGCGGCACATCGAGATCGGCAATCAACTGGTCGCGGCCCAGAAGATAATAGCGGCGGCTGGCGTCATAGACATGGCGCTGCAACCGGTACATGCGATTCATCGCATCGCGTTGACCAGACTTGGCTAAGCCGGGTTCAGCGTGACTGCGCAAATTCATAGACATGAAAGCCGCCATAGATCGCCGAACGGTCGTTGGCGCCAAGTTCGGCTGAGCGCGCCGCGAGATAGTTCCATTGGCCGAGCGTGCCTTGATCGACGCGTCCCGGCAGGATGGTCGCCTTGCCCGCCGTCCGGAAGATCACCCGCGCACCGGGTGCCGCCGCCTGGGTGATGGCGCTCCACAAGCTGTTCAACTGATCATCGGTCATCCAGTCCTGCGCGTCGAGCAGCACAAAGCGGTGCGCACTTGCCGGCGCGAGGCCATTCAGCACGTCCGTCAATGAGGCGTGGCGGACATCGACGCGATCAGCCCTGTGCCGCAACTGTGCGAAGTTGCGCTCTTGCAAATAGAGCGGCAACGGGCCTGAGGCGCCGGGCGCATAGGCACGGCCAAACGCCTGCCAGGCAAAATAGTTCTCCCGCAAAGGGAAATCGCAAACCAACTTCTCAAGTCTGGCCTTCAGGACCGCTTGCATCGGTTCGCCACCCGACAACGCCTCGTATTGCGCCGGTGGAATCCCCAGGCCATAAAGTGACACGCGGCGCTCCGTCACCCACTTCACAGCTTGCGCTCGAACAGTGGAGCGATCTTGTCTTCAAAGAATTGCCGCTGCTCCTCGATCGAGCGCGACTCCAGCAATCCCCGCATGTCGTGGCCATAGGCCTTGGCAATGATATGACCCATGCCGATGAACCGCCCAAGCAGCCCCTTGCGATAGATGTTGCTGCGGAAATGCGACAGCCGCCGTCGGCCCATCAGGGTCCGGGAGTCCCAATAGCGCCGCGTATCAGCGTCAATCTTTGTCTTGAGATGACACTTGTAGTCGCCAATGTTCTGGCGTTCGTCCGCCTCGCCAAAGAAGCGATAGTACGAGTCCCATCCCGGCAGATACTTGAGACCGGCTAGCTTCAGCTTGACCAGTGCGACATGCGCGCGGTTGAGATCGACCGCGGTGATCCTCTCGGGGTTGGCGGTGAGGTAGGACAGGACATTGCATCCGCCGGACGCGATGGCAACGACATGATGATGCGGCTCGATGTCCATCGCCGCCAAATCGACAACCGGGTCTTCCCAGATTTGCGGATAGACCAGGCCGCTGAAGGCGAGCGTGAAAATGCGTTCGAGAATGCCTTCCTTGGTGATGGCGCGGTAGCGGTGAACCGCCCGCCCCAGAAGTTTTTTGGCCCGCGCCTGCGGTTCGCTGCTCGAATATGTCGCTGACATGTCTATCCTGTGAATCACCGGCTGTTCCAACATGGCGCTAATGGCGGCATGTGACATTCGGATAACGGCAGGCAACCGGCATGACCAACAGATGACGTCATAAAACCTTCATGGGAGTCAGACTTAAGAGCACTCGTCTGCAAACACACGATGCTCATGCTGATTTCACCCGCGACACCCCGGCACTACCGGTCGGTTTTCATTTCCGACATTCATCTTGGTACGAAGCGCGCCCAAACCGCGAAGCTTCTCGACTTCTTGCGTGCCACCGAATGCGATCAGTTCTACCTGGTTGGCGATTTCATCGACAATTGGTCGTTGCGCAAGGCATGGCATTGGGATCAGTTGCACAATGACGTCATTCAGAAGCTTCTGCGCAAGGCCCGCAAGGGCACGAAGCTGATCTATATTCCCGGCAATCACGACGAGAATTTCCGGCAATTCGTCAATGTCCGTTTCGGCCGGGTCGCGGTGCTTCACGAGGCCATTCACATCGCGGCAAATGGCCGGCGCTATTTGGTTTTGCACGGCGACAAGTTCGATGGCGTCGTCCGCTTTGCGCCATGGCTGGCGAGACTGGGCGATACCGCTTACGAAGTCTCGATGAGCCTGAACTCCGCCGTCAATCGCCTGCGGCGCGTGTTCCGCCTGCCCTATTGGTCGCTTTCGGCCTATCTCAAGTATCGCGTCAAGAAAGCCGTCGAATTCATTTCGCATTTCGAGGACGCGGTGGTGCGCGAAGCCCGGATGCGCAAATGCCAGGGCGTAATCTGCGGCCACATCCACACACCCGATGACCGCTACATCGACGGCATTCACTATCTGAACGACGGCGATTGGGTGGAGAGTTGCACCGCGCTTGTCGAACATGCCGACGGGACGTTCGAAATTCTCGACTGGAACGCGGTGCAACTTGAACCGACGGATATTGCCGATGCGCATCTTGATCGTGACCGACGCCTGGCAACCGCAGGTTAACGGGGTCGTCCGTACACTGAACGCCGTCATTGGCCAGCTGCGGGCGAAGGGGCATGAGGTTCGAACCATCGACCCCGCCGGGCGTCCCGCCTGGCCGTTGCCGTTCTACAAGGAAATCTCGCTGACCCGATCGTCGATTGCAGCCATGACGCGCGAAATCGCTGACTGCGCACCGCAAGCCCTGCATATCGCCACCGAAGGTCCGCTCGGCTGGGCGGCACGGCGTGTTTGCCTGCGCGAAGGTCTGAACTTCACCACCGGCTTTCACACACGCTTCGCCGAATATGCCGCCGCCCGGCTGCCGCTGCCGGGCGTTCTCGGCCTCGGCTGGAACATCTTGCGGCGCTTCCATGCACCAAGCCGCAATGTAATGGTGCCTACAAATTCGGTCGGCAACGTTCTCCTGCAGCGCGGCTTTGCCAATGTGCAGGTGTGGACGCGCGGCGTCGACCGGGCGGTGTTCAAGAGTTATCCGCGCGATCACATCCCCCTGCCGCGCCCGATCGTGCTCTATGCCGGCCGCCTGTCAGTCGAGAAGGGCATTGATGATTTCATGGCGCTCAAGGTCGAAGGCAGCAAGGTGCTTGTCGGCGATGGACCGGAACGGCAGCGGCTGCAACGCCAATACCCGCAAGCGCACTTCCTCGGTTTCCGTCATGGCGAAGACTATGCGCGAACGCTGGCGGCGGCTGACGTCATGGTGTTTCCGAGCCGCACCGACACTTTCGGCCTGGTGATGCTCGAGGCCATGGCCTGCGGCACGCCGGTTGCCGCCTATGATGCACCAAGTCCTCTCGATGTCGTTGATCACGGCATCACCGGCTGTGTTGCTGACCGGCTTGAGGATGCAGTGGCGGAGGCCATCACCCTCGACCGGGCCAAAGTGCAGCAAGGATCATTGCGCTATAGCTGGGAAGATTGCGCGGCGATGTTCGAATCCTGGCTTGTGCCCTGTGGCCGGATTGGCGACACCTCTGTGCCGGAGCCCGCCCCAGCCTTCCTGCACCGGCGCTAGAGCGGTCCGCTCACAACTCCTTAAGACCCGGCGTTAACGGAGCAGTTCAAACTCAGCGGCAGTGAGGGGCGCAGAAAGCGCCCCTCTGTGTTTGTCAGAACTTTCCGTTAGGATTCTTCCAATCGGCCTTTGCAGGAATGTTCTCAATTGTATCCCAGTGTTCAGCAATCTTGCCGTTTTCAACACGGAACAGGTCATAGAAGGCTGTGGGCTTGCCGCCAAACTGGCCTTCGCTCGCGACCAGTACAAAATTCCCTTTGCCGTGCACCTGATGGATCGTGTCGTATTTCATGGTGATCCCGGCCTTTGCCATGGCTTCGAGCGCCGCCCCCAGGCCCGACAACCCGTCGCCGATCTGCGGGTTATGCTGGATGTAGTTGTCGCCATCGACAAAGCCCACGAGTTCTTCCATACGGCCTTTGACCAAAATGCTGTCAACAAACTTGCGGACTAGGGCTTTGTTGACCTCAGTCTTGTCGAGATCGGTGAACTCAGAATGCCCATCCGTCATCGAACGGCCGCTTGGGTTCGGACCAGAAGTTTCCTGGAGGTTATCCCAGTGCTCGACAATCTTGCCGTTCTCGAAGCGGAAAATGTCGAAGCCGACCTTGGGGCCAAAGAAGTTGTAGTCGGTGTGTGCGACAACATGGTCGCCATCCTCAAACACGCGCACGGTGTTCACTCTGGCAGAGCCTTGAGGCAAGACGGCCAGCAACTCGCCGAAGCCCTTGAGACCATCGGCGGCACCAAGATTGTGCTGAATGTACTTGTCCGGGTTGATGACGGCAACCGGGCCGGTCGCACCTGTTTCGATTGCCTTGAGCAGATCTACGACCTGCTGTTCTTTCTCAGTCAATTTGGTCTCCTTTGCGTGCGTCACAGGGACGCTCGGCAATATGTGGGCGAATAGAGAAGCAGCGGCGGTCAGAGCGAAGACGCCACGACGGGTAAGGATAACGCGCATAGTATGTACCTGATATAGTTACAGACTAAATATACCTAACACTGTTACATATCCTTGTAAAGGGCTGGGGCATTGCTTTTCGTTACAACCCGGCCTAGCTAGTAGCTAGCTGTTTTCGCTTTTCAGTTGTGGTGATGTCGTTGGCCAAGCTGGCGATCGTCGTCTGGTCAAGTTGCGCAAGCAGCACCCTCTCCGCAGTCTCCATATGTGCATTCAGTACGGACTGAATGTTGCGACCGACCGGGCATGCCGGATTGGGGTCGGCATGGATGCCGAAAACATAGCCGTCCTCATCCACCGCGCGGTAAACATCAAGGAGGGTAATCGTGTCGCCGGAGCGGGCCAATAGTGCGCCCCCACCGGTCCCCATCTGCGAGGTCGTGAGTGCGGCTTTCGCGAGCCGCACGAGCAGGCGGCGAATGAGCGAAGGGTTGGTGTTGACGCTTGATGCGATCAGGTCCGATGAGGCAGGAATCCCTGCCTGTAACTGCAGAAACGCCAAAATGTGCGTTGCAACGGCGAAGCGGGTGTTCATGGGACGTCCCTATGTGAGCTCAAAATAGTCACACACAGGCAGAGAAGCAACTGCCGTCTCTATTGAAGTACGTCGTCAGAGCCTGTGTACGTCCAAAAATCAATATCGGCGGCAATCAACATCACGGCGTACCGTTGTGTTCCAGCCGGTGCCTTGCAGCCACATCGGCGGAGTGCCGTCATCCGAACCAGCGCCCACCTTCATGCACCAGCGCTAACAGTCATGCGAAGGCAGTTCAGGGCGGTTAATTCGCTAACAGCCGATCGCGCAGCCGTCCTTACGATGGTCGGAGCCGCTGACCAGATTGCCATTCTCCCAGTCGCTGACAATGCCTTGTCCGCCGCCGAACGGCATCGAACGGCGAACGACAGTGTGTCCGCGCGATGCAAGACCGGCAATGGTCTCGTTGGACACGCCACGCTCCACCTCGGTGGTGTCATCCAGATAGAATACGCGCGGCGCGTGGGTTGCCTGCTGAATGTCCATGCTGAAATCGACCATGTTGGTTGCAATCCGTGGCAACACCGGGTGCGACGGGAAGGCTAAAAATCGCGTTGGGTCATGATTGTTCGATCGACTTGGACGGAGCACGAATTCTCTTGCGAAGGACCGTCCTGGCGCCGTCAGTTGCATTGCAGGCAACTGCGCCACTCACAATTCCGAATTGAACGCGTCCGCCACCTCATAATGTTCGACACTTTCGGACTCGATGAACGAGATGACCTCGTCCGGCAGTTTGCGCGGATTGCGCCAGCCCTCTCCGAACGCGCTCTGGATTGCGGCAAGACTTTCCCAGATCTGTACCATGCAGCGGCCGTTGCCACTGTCGGGTGACCGTCCGGCATAAAACGCCACCAGTCCGGGCTGCGCACGCAGCCAGGGATGGGCCTTTGCAAACACGAATTCCGTGAGCTCCGCTTCCTTGCCTGCAACCACGATGCAGCGGTAGACGCGCATGATCATGTATCGGCCCCCTACTTGGATTTTAACAGAAGGCTTCGCCTCTGCGTAATTTGCTTCATGTTAAGTAGGCACGCAATCGGGAAAACGGCCAGTTGGCTTCGGCCACAAAAGCTGCCGCTTGGCATGTGTCGCAGCGCCCAGTTCGATGCCGGATCACCGTCGAAACGATCGCGCACAACACCAAAATCCCGGCTTTGGCGGAGCCGGGCTTTGGCAAAACCGATGAGTCTTGTGGCCTACTTGTTGAGGAAGCCGAACTTCTGGTTGAACTTCGAGACGCGGCCGCCACGGTCGAGCAGCGTCTGCTGGCCGCCGGTCCACGCCGGGTGCGAGTTCGGATCGATGTCGAGGTTCATGGTATCACCGGATTTGCCCCAGGTGGTGCGGGTCTGGAACTTGGTGCCGTTGGTCATCACCACATTGATCATGTGATAGTCGGGATGAATGCCTTGCTTCATGGCGTAAACTCATTATCTGGCATGGGCAATCCCACGCGTTGACTGACAAAACTTGCCGGGTTCGGGCCGGGGCTATACAGGAGAAGGCCCAAGGAGGCAAGCCACGCGATAATGAGCAACACCTACGAAGACGAAGCCCGCCGCCGCCCCAAAAGCCGCAATCTGAGGCCCCTGCTCCGGCTGACGCCATTCCTGACGCGTTACCAGGGCCGCATGGTGCTGGCACTCTTGGCGCTTCTGGTCGCTGCGGGCGCTACCCTGGTGGTGCCCATCGCCGTGCGCCGGGTCATCGACAATGGATTCACCGCCGCCAACGCCGCGCTGGTGAACCAGTATTTCCTCGGCATGCTGCTGGTGGTGGTGCTCCTCGCCTTAGGCTCGGCCGTCCGCTTTTACTATGTCATGTGGATTGGCGAGCGTGTGGTGGCCGATGTTCGCGATGCGTTGTTCAGCCATCTTCTGAAGCTCAGCCCCGGCTTTTTTGAAACCCAGCGCTCGGGCGAGGTTGTCTCGCGCCTCACCGCCGACACGACGCAGATCAAGGCGGCGTTTTCCTCCACGGCTTCAATCGCGCTCCGCAACGTCGTCATGTTGATCGGCACCATCGTGATGATGGTGCTGACCAGCCCGAAGCTCGCCGGCCTGTCGCTGCTGGCCCTGCCGTTGATCGTGCTGCCGCTGGTGATCTATGGCCGCCGGGTGCGCAGCTTGTCACGCAAGGCCCAGGATACGCTGGCCGATTCCGCCGCCTACGCCCAGGAGCGCCTGGCCGCCATCTCGACCGTGCAATCGAATGTGCAAGAGGACAATGCGAGGCGCGACTTTGGCGCCGCAACCGCCACCGCCTTTGCCGCCGCCGCCCTTCGCACCTTTGCCCGCGCAATTTTGACCGCCGCCATCATCGCCGTCTCGACCGGCGCCATCGTGATGCTGCTGTGGTATGGCGCATCGGAAGTGATTTCCGGCAACATGAGCCCAGGCACCTTGAGCCAGTTCCTGATCTACGCCATCCTTGCGGCAAGTTCGCTCGGGCAATTGTCGGAAGTCTGGGGCGAGGTGCAATTGGCGGCCGGTGCTGCCGAGCGCATTTCCGAACTTCTCGACGAAAAGCCGATCATCGCCGCACCGCTCCATCCCTTGACATTGCCCACGCCGTCGCGCGGCGAGTTGAGCCTCGAGCGCGTCAGCTTCCGCTATCCGACGCGGCCTGACGCCCTGGCGCTCGATGATATCTCCTTTGCGGTCAGGACCGGTGAAACTGTCGCCATCGTCGGGCCGTCGGGTGCTGGCAAGACCACGATTTTCGCGTTGGCCCAGCGCTTCTTCGACCCGCAACTGGGAACCGTCGCGGTTGATGGCGTCGATGTGAAATCGGTAGACCCCCTAATGCTGCGTCAGCGCCTCGCCATCGTTCCGCAGGTGACGGTGATCTTTTCGGGCACCGTTCTCGACAACTTCCGCTTCGGCAAGCCCGAGGCTTCGAGCGACGAGGTGATGGCGGCGGCCCGCGCGGCGCGTGTTGATGAGTTCGCCGAGCGTCTGCCCAAGGCTTACGACACCGAAGTCGGCGAGCGCGGGGTAACGCTATCCGGCGGCCAGCGCCAGCGCATTGCGATTGCCCGCGCCATCCTCCGCGATGCGCCGATCCTGCTGCTTGATGAAGCCACCAGTGCTCTCGATGCCGAGAGCGAGGCCTTCATCCAACAGGCCATCGACAAGCTCACCCAGAACCGCACCACCTTGGTCATCGCCCATCGCCTCGCCACGGTCAGGAACGCCAACCGCATCCTGGTTCTCGAAAACGGCAAGCTCATCGCCGAGGGCAAACACGCCGAACTGATCAACACCAGCCCGCTTTATGCAAGGTTGGCGAAACTGCAGTTCAGCGCCCCGGCGGGGTGAGTTTGATTTGGCCCACGTTCTCCCTCCCCCCTGCGGGGAGGGGAATTGATGTGCTGCCGCCCTGCAACCGCAACCCTACTTACACTCGCGGATGAGTTTGCCGATTGCCCGTTTGAACCCGTCAAGCGGCACCTGATAGGCCGGCGCTTTGACATCCTTCAGCGTCACCACGGCGCTTTTGCCCGCTCGCATGGCCTTGATCAACGGATCCTTGGTCGCAATGTCGGCGGCAAAGGCGCCATCGAGTTCCTCGAACTGCGTCTCCACCACATGCGACTGGCCATCGACGGCATAATCCAACATCACCTTGTCGAGGGTCAAACCACTGCCCTCAACTTGCGGCATGAAGCGGACGTTCAGTGACTTCGAATTACAGGTGATCTCGAACGAATATTCCTGGCCAGCAGCCTCGCTGCAATACGACGTGTTGAGCGCTTCGCCCTCACCCGCCAGCGTTCCAAAAGCTGTTTCCCACTTGCCGCAACCTTCAGCGTGGGCAGTTGTCGTGGCGAGACTCGAAACGGCGAGAATGCCCAGCAAAGTGAAATGGCGGATTGCCATGAAGTATTACCTTTCTGTCAACTTGAGTTCGATACGGCGGTTTCTTGACTTCGCTTCCTCGGTCGAGCCCGGGTCGATCGGCTGGAACTCGCCGAAGCCGGCCGCCACCAGATGCTGCGGCAACACGCCGTTGGCGATCATGAAATTGACCACCGCGATGGCCCGGCCCGACGACAGTTCCCAGTTCGACTTGAATTGCGCCGAGGTGATGGGGTCGTTGTCGGTATGGCCATCGACGCGCAGCACCCAAGCGATGTCGGTGGGGATTTCGCGTTCAAGCTGCTTCAGCGCATCGGCGAGTTTCAACATCTCGGCCTCGCCCTCGGGGTTCAAGGCCGCCTGGCCCTTCTCGAACAGAACTTCCGCCTGGAACACGAAACGGTCGCCGACCACCAGAATATCGGAACGCTGAGACAATATCTGCCGCAGTCGCCCGAAGAATTCCGAGCGGTAGCGCGTCAGCTCCTGCACCCGCTGGGCCAGTGCCGAATTGAGCCGCTTGCCGAGATCGGCAATCTGCGTGTCCGACGCCCTGTTCTTCACTTCGGCATCGGTCAGCAGCGTATTCAAGGTCTGCAACTGGCGGCGCATGGCGGCGATCTGCTGGTTCAGCAACTCGACCTTGGCCAGCGCTTCCGACGAAATGATCTTTTCCTTGTCGAGCGTTGTCTGCAAGCCGCTGATGGTGATGCCGGCCGAACTGCCCTTGGCGTTCTCGCTTTCGAGCATGGCGGAGAGATCAGACGCCTTGGATTTCTCGATCGCAAAATCATCCTGCAGCGCCAGCAGGCTCGATTCGACTTCCGCCTTCGCCGCCTTCTCGAGTGACAGGAGCTGGGTCAGCTCGGCGATCTGCGAGCGCAATTGGCCAAGTGCAGAATCCTGTCCTGAGATTTCGCGGGCCAGCAGGAATTGCGCCACCATGAATACCGAAAGCAGGAAGGTGATGACCAGCAGCAGCTGCGCCATGGCATCGACAAAGCCTGGCCAATAGGCTTCGTCACCGCCGCCACGCCGCCGCCGTGAGAGTGAGCCGGCCATGGCTAGCGGTCATCCTCGGCGCGGGCCCGGCTGGCGCCGCGCGCCAGCGGACCGGTGGCCCGGATCAGCAGGCGCTGGATTTCATTCTGCTGGGTCTGCTGGCCTTGCGCCCATTGCCTGACCATCTTCTGTTCCTCGCGCATCTGGGTGACGAGGCTTGCCACCGCGTCGGCCAGTTGCTCGATGGCTTCGGTGCCGCCCGGCGCATTGCCGCTGATCGGTGACGACTTGGCGTTTTCCACATGCGACGAGAGTTTTTCGATGGCCCGCTGCAGCGCCTGCACATCGTTGCGCATGAGCTGCGGCTGCAATCCCGTGGCGGTCAGCAATTGCTGCTGCGGCTGGGCGCCATCGCCCGCCGCGATATCGGTCATCGTCGCCAGCCAGTCTTCGAGATCGGTATAAAAGCGGCTCTGGGCTTGGCCTGCCTTGAGGTCGAGGAAGCCGAGGATGAGCGATCCAGCGAGACCAAACAGCGAGGACGAGAACGACAGGCCCATGCCGGCCAGCGGCTTCTGCAAGCCGGATTTCAACTGGTCGAACATGGTGGCCGATTGCGATGCCGTAACATCGAGAGCACCAATGGCATCACCCACCGACGTCACGGTTTCGAGCAGACCCCAGAACGTGCCGAGCAGTCCCAGGAAGATCAACAGCCCGACGAGATAGCGCGACATGTCACGTGATTCATCGAGGCGCGAGGCCAGCGAATCCAGCAGCGAGCGCATCGACACTGGCGACAGCACGGTGTTCTGCCGATTCTTCATCAGCGTCGCCATCGCCGCCAGCAGTTGCGGCGGCTTGCCGGTGTCGCCGCCCTTTTCGGCATTGCGGTAGCGGTTCACCCAGTTCACCTCTCGGAAGAGCCGGCCCACCATGCGATAGGTATGCAGCATGCCAAGCAGCAGAGCGCCGACGATCACGCTGTTGAGGGCCGGGTTGGCGAAGAAGGCGCGCTGCAACCCGGGGAGGATGACCGCCACCAAAACCCCCACCAGCATGGTGAACACCACCATGTGGACGAGGTAGACCCGCGGTGGGTCAAGCGATTGGGTGGCGTCGGGTTCTGCCATGTCTTTTCCTGCCGGCTTAAGCGTGCGCAACTGCTCTTGGCGGCAAATCTAGACCATTGCGAGGCGAAGCGGGAGTGGGCTTGTTACAGTCTCCGCGCCGCAGAAGGAATTAATCCTCCACCCACATGCGCAGCAGATTGGCCTTGGTCTTCATCAGCCGATCCATGACGGCGCGTTCGCCGCCCGCCTCGCGCAAACTTGCGATCATCTGGTCGATGTCGAACAGGATTTCGCGCTGGTCTCCCCGCCTGATCATGCTGCGCACCCACCCCACAACCACCAGCCGCTCGCCGCTTGTCACCTTCGAAACCCGGTGCAGGCTGGTGCTCGGATAGATGACGGCCGATCCCGCTGCCAGCTTCACCGGCTGCTCCCCGTCATTGCCCTCGATCACCAACTCGCCACCCTCGTAAGCATCAGGCGGCGCCAGGAAGACGGTGAAGGAGAGATCCGTGCGGATGCCGTTCATCATCGCATTGTCAACGTGGGCGCCATATTCCATGCCCGGCCCGTAGCGCGACACCAGCAGGCCCACCAACGCCTTGGGGCGTGCCACCGCCTTGAACACCGAGTGCGCGTTGAGTGCGTCGCCCACCACTGCAATGGCCTTGGCGGCTACCGGTCCAGCGGCCTGCTCATTCTTCTTGACTTGCGCGGCATGCCAGCCAGCCGTCGCGGCGCCCGCCTTGAAGCCGGCTGCTTCCGCCGACAACGCCTGCCTCAAGTTGTTCACCGCTTCGCTTTGCAGCAGACCGCCGATTTGTACGATCATGTCCCGAATCCCCTTTTCCGCGCCGATCTGAAGCCAAAGCATCTTGCCAAGCAAGGGGCGGATCGGTATAGCCGAGTAATTCACTCAGGAATGAAAGTCAACATGGCCAGGCAATTGAAGACATGGACAACCCTCGGGCTGGCGGCCCTTGGATCGGCAACACTGCTTGAAGCGGCACCCGTGGCCACGCCACGCCACCCGGCACTTTCCAATGCCATCACTATGGCCCAGGCCGATGACGCCGATGGCGAAGGTGGCGGCGAGGGCGGCGGCACCATTCCGCAGACCTATTCACTCGGCTCGACCGATGCCAATGCCTACAACTATGACGCGAAACCGCAGGTCGACGCCTATGTCGACCTCGTCCATCAGGCCTACGTGAAATCCGCGGCAGATGCCAAGACCATGAGCACTGCCATCACTGCGTTCCTCGCCGCACCTACGGCTGAAAGTTTGTCCACGGCGCGCCAGGCCTGGGTCGCCGCCCGGCCCGCCTACCTCCGCACCGAGACTTTCCGCTTCTATGATGGCCCGATCGAGGACGTCGAAGGCGGCATCAATGCCTGGCCGATGAATGAAGCTCATATTGATTATGTCGACGGCAACCCAACCGCCGGCATCGTCAACGATCCCAGCATCGCGCTGGACACAGCGGCCATCACCGCCCGCAACCAGGAGAAGGACGAGGCCGACGTCACCGTTGGTTGGCATGCCATCGAATTCCTGCTCTGGGGACAGGACCTCTCCATCATCGGCCCAGGAAACCGTCCGCATACGGATTATATCGCCGGACAAGGAAACAACGACCGCCGCCGCTCTTACTTGCAACTGGTGACGGACAAGCTCACCGCCGATCTCGATGGCCTCGCCGCGGCATGGGAAGGTTATGACCGCCTGAGCCTTGCGGCCCGCCTCAAGACCATGCCGCAGCGCGAAGCCCTGGGCCGCATGATCAACGGCATGGCCATTCTAGCTGGCTTCGAGTTCATGTCGGAGCGTCTGGGCGTCGCCCTTGATTCCGGCGATCAGGAGGATGAACATTCCTGCTTCTCCGACACCACGAAGCAGGACTTCATCTATGACCTTGAAGGCATCCGCCAGGTCTGGACGGGCGATTCGGGTGGCGTCGAGCGTCCCGGCCCCAATGACCTGCTGCGCGCGCAGGATGCTGCGTTGGCAGACAAGATTGACGCACTCTTCGCCGATACGGAAGCCAAGGTGAAAGCTGTCGGCGATCCGTGGGATCAGGTGCTGGCGGCTCCGAAGGGTTCGCCCGAGCGCCAGGCCGCCGAGGCTCTGGTCGTGTCGCTGCAAGCCCTGGCCGATGGCCTGGCCGAAGCCGGCAAGACGCTTGGCGTGCTCGTCCTCATCCCCACGGGTTGATGCGGCGGCTGCTGCCATATCTCGCGGCGAGCGCTCTCACCTTGGGAGGGCTCGCCGGTTTTGACAGTGCGGCTGAGGTCGGTTCGCTGCGCGAGCAGTTGCTCGCCGTGCCGGTCACGGCACAGCTCGGTGGTGACGGCACGCGTCCCATCACCTCTGTGAAGGCCTTCTCGCTGCAGATGCCCAATGCGGCGCGAAGCCATCAGCGGCCGTTTTCATTTGGCAACCGCTTGTTCAATACCAACTGGGTGACGGCCCCTGCCTCGGTCAAGAGCTTCG
>JANLTS010000368.1:0-2054 GCA_031363045.1 Hyphomicrobiales bacterium | reverse complement strand
GGATGTGGCTGATTGGAACGACGTGGCGCTTCGCGCTTCTTGGAATGTGGTTCACGGCGGCAAATGCCACCGAGTTGAAACAGATTGAATTCAAGGTTGGGACCGAGGGACTGCGGCCATCGCCCGTCGTGATCGCCAACGCAGGCCCTCTGGCGATTGCCTGCACCGCCGAATATGCGCATTGGTACTCGAGCGAGATTGGCACTGTGGAAGCGGGCAAAGACCTGAGCGCCGCGCTGTGGTTTGAAGTCTCCACCGGAACTTACGTGATGCTGAACGCCCGGCAAGAAAACCTGCCGGTCGAAAGGCTGTGGTGCGGCATTGCCGGTAACGCTTATGTGACGCGCGCCGTGGTGCCGCTTCAACGCAGTGCTGGCGCTGATATCTCGGGGCACATGGTCACCTGTTCCACAGACGCCGGCCGGGCGAGGTGCGAGTAGCTCTGCCATCATCCTCGCGCCTCCAGGATGCGCCGGACGGCAACGAATTTTTTCGCGCGCTCGGCTTGCAACGCCGGAATGGCATCAGGCGCATAATCATAGATGCCGCGGCCGGACTTGAGGCCAAGTGTCCTGGCGGCGATCTTGTCTTCGACCAGCGCGGCTACATCGGCACGATTGCACAGATCGGCGTTGAGGAAGCTTGACACCGACCGATAAATGTCGAGGCCCGCCATGTCGAGCAGCGCCATCGGCCCCACCACCGCGATCTTGTAACCGATGCCCCAGGACACACACGTATCGATGTCTTCCGGATCGATCACGCCACGCTCGACGAGATCGACGCATTCGCGCAACAAGGCATAGAGAACCCGGTTTTCCACGAAACCCGGCACATCCTTCTTCACCACCACCGGCAAGAGGCCAAGCGACCGGATGAGTTCCTTGATGGCCGCGACAACCGATGGTTCAGTTTTTTCTCCGCCGATCACTTCGATCATCGGAATGATGTGCGGCGGGTTCGACCAATGCATGCCCACGAAACGGCCTGGATGCGAGATATGCGCCTGCAGACTGGTGATTGGAATGCCCGAGGTGTCGGTGGCGACGATAACGTCCGATCCTATTAGCGACTGAAGTTCGCCATAGAGCGCGGCCTTGATCTCAATATTTTCAGGAACGTTCTCGATCACCAGGTCGGCGTTTTCCACCGCTTCGGCGAGGGAACCGGCGAAACGCACTCCGCCTCCGGATGTGATGGCAATTTCCAGCCGGTCAAGCACACCATTGACGGTGGCCATCATGCCCTTGGCGCGTTCGATTGCAGCGGGTGCTGCGTCATAGGCCGCAACATCGATCCCGCCACGCGCCAACCGCGCCGCGATTCCGGGACCCATTGTCCCCAGACCGATGAGTGCTGCCCGCCTGATCATGCAGTGGCTGCCTTGAATGCGGCGCGGCTGGCGATGCCCGCCATCCAGCGCTCGAGATTGGGCATTGATTTGCGCTCGATCTTGAAATCGAGGCAGCGCTTCATGATGGGCGCAAAGGCGATATCAGCGATGGTGAGTTTGCCGAGCGCCAGATAGTCCTTGTCGGTTAGATGGCCATCGACGATCGCCATTTGCGCGGCG
This sequence comes from Hyphomicrobiales bacterium, assembly GCA_031363045.1. Taxonomy (GTDB): domain Bacteria; phylum Pseudomonadota; class Alphaproteobacteria; order Rhizobiales; family Aestuariivirgaceae; genus Aestuariivirga. The sequence goes on along the minus strand of JANLTS010000368.1, from coordinate 481 downwards.
AGGTCCTTCACGGCTTCCTTGTATTCGGCTGTCTGCTCTTCCGGCGTGAGCTTGGCGCCCTTGAAGGCGGCGAGGTAGCCTGGATTAACCGCCGCCAGCAGGAAGTCCATCCAGCGCTCAACATCCGTGCATTCGGCGGGCGTTGCGCCGGTCAATGCGGGCCGTTCCTTTGCCGCGAGATAGCGCAAGATTGTATTCGACTCCCATATCGCCGTGCTGCCATCGACAAGTGTCGGCACCTTGGATGTCGGATTGAGGGCCTTGTATTCGGCCGTGGTGGTGTTCTCGAATTGCCGTCCGTAATCCTGCCGCTCGTACTGCGCGCCGAGTTCTTCCAACATGAAGAGCACTTTTTGCACATTTCCCGAGGTCTTGCGGCCGAGCAGCTTGTACATTGTAGTTCCCTATCCCTTGGCGAGCGGCTTGTAGACGATCGCTTCCATTTCAATCTTGGTATTGATGACGGCTTTCGCCTCGACCG
>JANLTS010000317.1:0-2510 GCA_031363045.1 Hyphomicrobiales bacterium | reverse complement strand
GGCTTTCGCTGCTGGCCACACGAAGCGTCCGCGCTCGAGACGCTTGGAGAACAGACAGGCCCCTTGTTGATCCCACCATATGATCTTCAAAAGATCACCACGGCGTCCACGGAAGACGAACAGGTGGCCGCAGAATGGATCCTCTGCCATCGACGCCTCCGCCTGCGCCGCCAGCGTGTTGAAGCCCCGCCGCATGTCCGTCACTCCGGCCGCCAGCCACACCCGGGTATTGCTCGGAACCGGGATCACCCCATCAGGCCCTTGATCAGCCGCGCAAGTTCACCTCCATCGAAACCTCCTTCAACTCTCAGCTGGACGCCACCTGGAAGAATTATGTCCAATCGCGCCGACTGTTCGCAGCAGTCTGTTTGGGGAGGCACGGCAACAGTTGTCGCTGATGTTTTGATCTCGACCGGCAGAAAAACCGGTCTGTCACAGGGCGTGTCCCCGGACGCGTAGCGTGGGTCCTTTAACCATTTGAAAATCAGGTTCGCGTTCATCGCATACCGCCGCGCGACTTGCGCCACCGAAACCTCCTGTGCCCGCGTCTGACAACAAATCGAACGCTTTTCTTCGTCGCTCCAATGCCGGTGCTTGCGAGGCCGGGCCATGAAAGAGCACTCCACAGTGTCCACTACCAAAGGTGGACACTACCAAACCTCCCCCATGCGCGTTAGGTGGGGCAGACCGGACGCTCACGGTGAATGGAGCCCAACTCCTGTTGTTCAATTTGCAAGTTTGCCTGCCTCGCGGCAATTGAGGCCACCTTTTCTTTCAATGCTCTTATATCTATACTGGGAAATCTTTTGGCAAGGAGGATGAGAATATCGGTCTTGGAGTGCTTCTTCAGTTCTGCTTTGGCCTTATTGCTCAGGACGGGAGAACCCCAAGCCGTCCATTCGCTCATTCCGCCACCCTGCTGGAATTGGCCGAGTTCGTTGCAAGGAATTGATATAACAATCAATCTGCTTCCGACACCACCTTCCATCCTCTCCATAACTGCATAGAAATCCTTTTCCATCTGCCCATCTCTAGGCAAATCACAGAATCCCTCTAACTCCGGAAAATGCAAACTTACTCCATCGACATTGAAATTGCCGGCGCTTGCTTGGGGCATATCTCCCGGTGCTAGCAACATTATCAGCACAAGCAACAAATTCTGGCGCTTCGCCCAAGACATTGCTGAGTGAGTGGATGTCTGCATCGCTTTATTCATTCGATTGAGCATGGCATTGTGTTAGTTCGAGATCAAGGAGCGTTCCACCGCGTTCGCAAGGGACCTGCATTGAGAATGCTTGGGCACTTCATCGCTTTCACAAGTATCTTGCCGGTCCCCGTCGCGAGGTTCGGCGCTTCCTGACGGGTCTTTTGGCCTGTTCGCCCCTTTCCGCCGCAGCACCCAGAAAGTGAGGACGCCGGGGGTTCAATTCCGGATAGTAGACACGCGGCGCCGCTGAGCCATCTTCGTACATGCCAGCGCTTTCCTCGACTACGCCGGCGTCGGGGTCTCGCCACTTCACGTTATTCCCCATGGTCACTAGGCTTTGCCTTGAGGTTTGCACATGCCCTCGTGGCTGCTGCAACAATGTCCCTGACCAACCTGCTGGCGCATGCCTCCAGGGCTTCAACGGATGCGGGCGCGACCCCGTGGCCAAAGGGAAACGGGCGGGGAGCGATGCCTGCTGCAACGGCGGCATTGACAATCGGCTGGCCTTCGCTGAACTGGCGACAGGTCACGGTGACGGCATGGCCCATTTGTTGCGGGTTGTGAGCTTCGAGTTCTCGGACGCATTGAGCCAAATTATCGTTGCACTGACGCACTGTCTTCATCGCCTTGTCGAGCGCCCGGGAAGCGACAACGAGATTGTCACCGCTGATGCCAGCGCGAATGAGCTGTTCGACATTGTGCAGCGATGGAAGGGTGGCGCGTGTTTCCTGCATCAGGCGGTTGGCCTCTTCTTCGGCGTCGGTCAGCATAACCACTTCGGATTCGAGCGCTGCGAGTTCTCGACCAATATCTGCTGCTCGTACCTTGGCCAGTTGGTCGCCATTGGCATGGGCGACCGAGAGTGATTTGCGTGCCGTCGTTAGGACAACCGCCAAAGACTTGCTCAGACAGCGCTTCTGGTCCTTGCATTGACGGCAATTGCGTCTGGCCTGATCATTTATCAGTCCTCACCGCTCGGCCGGCCGAATTACGTCTTTGGAATTCTATCGATGCCAACGTTCATTCGTCTCGACCATGCAATCCATGGCAAAGTCATTGCAGCGCATATTGCGATAGCGGTGGCACTCTTCATCCTGATGTTGGGACATATCCGCACCGCTTTGTCGCGGGATCGTAATACTGGCCGCTTTCGATTGGGCGCGATGATTTGGTCATAACACCGGTCTCGTGGCAAAATTGTCCCGTTCAGTACGCCGACGGTGAATGAGCCGGGCTCTCTTGTTTTTGGTGTGTTTGATGACAACTACGCACTCTGACGAATGCAGCCCAAGTTCGCAACTCA
>JANLTS010000303.1:0-2253 GCA_031363045.1 Hyphomicrobiales bacterium | reverse complement strand
GTTCAAGGGGTCCAAGACTTGCCACGGTGAGCGGTGGCGGTCATGATTGCCCCATGTGCAACCTCTACTCGATGACCAAGCCCCGCGAATTTGTTGCCGGACTGGCGCGCGTCCTACGCGACCTTACGGGCAATCAACCGCCGTTGCCGGGCATCTTTCCCGACTATGAGGCGCCCATTGTTCGTATCGGCCCGGAAGGGCGTGAGATGGCCACGGCGCGCTGGGGCATGCCGTCGCCAGTCTTTGCGCTCAAGGGCCACAATTCCGATCCCGGCATCACCAATGTCCGCAATACGGCATCGCCCCATTGGCGCCGATGGCTGGGCATTGAGAACCGATGTGCCGTGCCCTTCACCAGCTTCTCTGAAAACGAGGTGTTGCCCGATGGCTCACGGCCCCCTGTGTGGTTTGCCTTCGATGAGACGCGATCACTAGCCTTCTTTGCGAGAATCTGGACGCCGCAATGGAAGTCGGTTCGGAAAGTGAAGGAAGGCGAGTCCACTAATGACCTGTTCGCTTTCCTGACGACCGAACCGAACAAGGAGGTTGCTGCAATCCATCCAAAGGCCATGCCGGTTATCCTGTCGAGCTCGACGAGAACATGCCAGACCTTGGCGCCAACACCTATCCGGTGGCCTTCGCAAACTGGAACCTGGCATACAAGATCGTCGACAAGGCCGGTATCCGCATGTTGCGCGACCCCTTCACGTCGAAGCCGAATGTCTTGTTTTATAGTTATCGGCGTGTGGAGGGTGGCTTGGCAAATTCGGAAGCGATTAAATTGCTGAAGTGTGAGGTCTGAGTCATCGCGGCGGCCTGTCCCGACAGCAGGTCGCCGCATCGTTGCCGTCCCGCTCTGTTGCGAGAGCCTGGGCGGCAACCTGAATAGCACGGACCCCCGGCCTTCGATCTCTTCAGTTTTTCGACTTCGGGACCAGTTTGGGCACTGCAATGCGAGTTCCGCAAAACCTGAGGGTGAAAATGGGTATAGGAACAATCTCCACCCCCACCACCACGGCCCTGTCTGAGTTCAGCAAGGTGGCAACTCCTACCTGCACCCGAGCGTGTAAGTCCTTGTCACCACGTTGACGAAGGCACCATTAAGAACCCTTCCTACTCTGAGGCGGATCTTAGACAGTGTGGAGCTGGTGAAGCGTTGCGTAACCAGGACTTTGTTTCGAATGTCATTTGCATTTCCCCCAGTCCCGTTGATTTCGTCAACTCTTGTCGCAAGGGTTGTGCCGGCACTGTTCTGAAAGTCTGTGATGATCCGCGATGTACCTCCACTGAACAAGTCGTCCCAATAGAGAACGCCCTCCACAGATCCAATGACAGTGCCATTGTCCGCAAGGAAGAGTTGAATCAACGCATCGGACGCAGGTCCTCCTGCTGAATGGGAGTTGAAGCCAAAGTCAGTTTGACCGTTGTTGATTCTATCCCAAAATCTCTGGGATCTTGAAGGAGCAAGCATTGAGCCAGCATGTTCATCAATGGTAGTGGCTGCCGTCGCTCCTGAACCTAACGCCAGTTGAACCCTGTTGAGACTACCATTGCCTAAACTCGTCACGTCGATGAGGCGCTTGTTGGCGGAACTATTGGCGTCAAACCCTGGGCCACAGAACTGGGTAACTTGCGTGTTCTGAAGGTTGTTGAAGGCGCTATCCTGGAAGTTGATTCTCAGCCGGGCGCAACGGGGGCGTAACGCGTCCAGATAGAGCGTTCCTTGCACGCGGGCGGTAACAGAGAGCGCACCGGCGACAGAAGAAAAATTCCATGTGACGATCCCGTTTGACGATGGAAAGCCAAAGGAGTGATTTCCGCTTCCGAAATCGACTTCACCGTTGGGAGTGGAGTCACGGTACTTGCAGCTAATAGTAGCTGCCTCCGCGGCGGAACTCAGAACGAACAGTGAGACGGCAATTGTTGCGACGGAAGAACATAGCTTGCTAAGTGATCGATGGCGAAACATTGGTGACCTCCTGTGTGGCCAAAAGTGTCCAATCTGGTTCGATTGCCCTTTGGTGGAATCAGACTATGACCCCGGCGGCGGTGGCGCAGTTCCTGGGGGAACAGGATTCATGCTCGGATCCGTGACCGGCTTAAATAGCGGAATTCCGCTATTTGCTATGCCGGTGAAATTGCTTATTTTTGGCCTGGGCTCAAATTCACCAGACTCGCGCCGATCATTGCCTTTTGGCTTTCGTTCAAGTGCCTGCGGTGTATGTTCTTGTCGATGACAAGCGCGGTCGGATC
>JANLTS010000292.1:0-2201 GCA_031363045.1 Hyphomicrobiales bacterium | reverse complement strand
CGGTCTCGACCTGGACCGTCAATCACATGCATGCGTTGGAATATTCGAAAGACCGGGTGTTCTGCATGGGTGATGCCTGCCACCGCCATCCGCCGTCCAACGGGCTTGGTTCCAACACCTCGATTCAGGATGCTTTCAATCTCGCCTGGAAACTGGCGCTGGTGCTGAAGGGCCAGGCCGCGCCTTCGTTGCTCGACAGCTACAATGTTGAGCGGGCACCCATCGGCAAGCAGATCGTCGACCGCGCCAACAAATCGATCGGCGAATTCGGTCCGATCTTCGATGCGCTCGGTCTGCTCTCTACGACTGACCCTGAGTTGATGAAGGCCAACATGGAATCGCGCAAGGCGGCAACACCTCTGGGCGAGGAACGCCGTCGCAAATTGCGCGAGGCCATCGCCTACAAGATCTATGAGTTCGATGCACACGGCGTCGAAATGAACCAGCGCTACAGTTCGAGTGCGGTGGCGAGCGACGGAACGGCGGAGCCGGCCTTCGCGGAGGATGCGGAACTTTACTATCAAGCCACGACATGGCCCGGCGCGCGGCTGCCGCATGTGTGGCTGGAGAAGGACCGCAAGCAATTGTCTTCGCTCGATCTCGTGGGCCATGGCCGTTTCACGCTGCTGACGTCGATTGGCGGTGGCGGCTGGATCACGGCGGCGCAAGATGTGACGGCGAAGACGGGCGTCGAGATCGCGACGGTTACCATCGGGCCTGGGTGCGATGTCGAGGATCCATTCGGTTACTGGGCCAATGCCCGTGAAGTTGAAGACGGCGGTTGCGTGTTGGTGCGGCCGGACCAGCATGTGGCTTGGCGTTCGAAAACTGCCGTCAAAGACGCAGGCGCCGAATTGGCGCGCGTGATGGCGGCGATATTGGAGGGATGAGATGAAACAACCGCGGGACCAGAGTTTTTTCAGCGAAGCGCATTCCGAAGACGTCGTCATCAGCCGCGCGGGGCCTGATGCCAATCCGCGCGCCAAGCAGGTTGTCGACTCGCTGGTCAGGCATCTTCACGCCTTCCTCAAGGAAACCGAACCATCGATGGAGGAGTGGATGCAGGGCATCGAGTTCCTCACCAAGACCGGTCATCTGTCGACGGAGTGGCGGCAGGAGTTCATCCTCTTATCCGATACACTTGGCGCCTCGATGCTTGTGGAGACGATCAACAATCGGAAGTCCTCGGGCGAGACCGAGTCGACAGTGCTTGGTCCCTTCCACGTTTCCAATGCGCCGCGCTATGAGAATGGCGCCAATATCTGCCTCGATGGCAAGGGCGAGCCGGTCCATGTCTCGGGAACGGTGCGTGATGTCAAAGGCAAGCCAATCGCCGGCGCCCTGCTCGATGTCTGGCAAGCCAATGAAGACGGCTTCTACGATGTGCAGCAGAAAGGCATCCAGCCCGACAACAACCTGCGCGGTGTATTTACCGCCGACGGCAACGGCCGGTATTTCTTCCGCTCTGCCTATCCGCGCCACTATCCGATCCCCGATGATGGCACGGTGGGGCAGATGCTGAAGGCGCTGGATCGCCAGCCCAACCGACCGGCGCATATCCACTTCATTGTCTCGGCCCCCGGCTTTAAGCCGGTGACGACGCATATCTTCACACCAACTTGTCCCTGGCTGCGCGATGACGCGGTGTTCGGCGTCAAGGAAAGCCTGATTGCCGATTTTCGTCACTCAGACGATCTGACCCGGGCCAAGATGCTCGGTGTTACGGCGCCGTTCTGGGAAGTAGAATGGGACTTCGTGTTGAGCAACATCGGGATGGAGGGTGAGATGCTGGCGTAATTCGAGCAGCTGGATGAGCTTCTCGTTACCCCGGACGCGAGCTTTGGACCATCATACATTTGTCATTCTCGGTGTCAGCCGCGTGAGTCATCGCTACGCGGAAGGAAATGAGTTCACCCGGCTCTGCAACCTCAGCCCATTTCACTTCCCGCGCGCCTTTCCATCTAGTTCTGAGCGGTCCCGTTGACTCCATGACGAATGCAATCCCCAGTCCTTCACCTCGTATCTGTCGGATCCTCAGTCCCGGCATTTGATGGATAGGTTTTAGAGCGTCGCGCTGTCAGGTTGAATCGAATTGGGATTCGCAAATCAGTTGCGATGTGATTCAAGGTTTGCGGAGGTGATTTGCCATGCCGCACCCTTTGTCGAACGATCTGCGTGAGCGTGTTGTTGCGTTTGTCGAA
>JANLTS010000290.1:0-3235 GCA_031363045.1 Hyphomicrobiales bacterium | reverse complement strand
TTGTCTTCAAGGCCATCAGCGACGCTCTCCCGTTCAGTCCCACTCTGGAACAACCCCATACACAATTGCCGCGTGCGAAGAAAGGCGGCGCACCCACAGTCCCTAAACGCCGGAATACTGGCAATATTTTGACCATGGCAATGACGTGCGGGCCAGCGGCGATTCGCAGATTCCGGGATTGGGGCTTTGCGCTGGACTTGGGGAGGGACTATATTTGCAGGTCACTGAACCGAACCGGGAGAACCTGCCCATGACCCGCATTCCAACGCTGTTCCTTGCCGTGACACTTGCCGCCGGCGCTTTCGTGCTGCCCGCCGTGGCGGATGAAGACGCTGACGCAGCGCTCCGCGCCGAGGCCTATGCCACATGCCGCAGCAATGACTACCAGCAAGACACCAAGATCTACATCAATTACCAGAAGGGCTGGTTCCGCTGCGAGTGGCCGAAGGAATACAAGAGCAACGGCAGCCGCAAATAGACGGGCTCAGTCCTCGACGCCGATGATGAACACCACGGCGTAATCCTGCTTGCTGCAATTGGCGACCGGCGGCATGGCGTCGCCCGGCCTCACAGGGAAGCCTTCGCGCGGCACGGCGGCAGGTGAGCACGACTGGCCGGCGCTGGCTGGGGTGTAGCGGGCCGAACGGCAGCGCAGGTGGGTAACGTCATATACCGTGGCCCCGTCGCTCAGCTCCCAGGCTTGCGCGCCATTGGCGTCTTTGGGGAGGATGGTGAGCACCGATTGCGCCTGGCGGTTTCCGGTGACCAGGTACCGGCCGGGCGCCATGCCGAAGACCGGCGGTTCCATGATGAGGCCGTTTTCCTCCAGCCACCAATCGGCCTTGTCGAAAGTCCATTGCGCCGGGGCGATGCCGCCTGCCGCCAGAAGCGCCTCGAAGTTCTTGAGGCGCACACCGCGCGGACCGGGATCAAGCGTCCATAAGCCCCAGCTTTCGGCCCCGGTGCCGCTGGTGGCGGATGGGTCGGCGAGGGCGGCGATGTACTGCACATCGATGGGTTTGAAACGGGTTTCGGCCATTGCGGGGACCATAAACATCAACGCGGCAATGGACAGCAGCAAGCAGCGGAGGGTGTTCATCGGCGGTCTCCATTCACACTGAGTAGTGCAGCGGCGGACATGATAGGCCATGCCGCCGCCGTTCTCAGGTTCTCAGAAGTTGTTGGGATTGCCGGGCAGGATGGTGCCTGTGCCCTGGGCCTTGCCGTCCTTTACCCATTTCACCTGATCACCAGCGATCTCCACGCCCCAGCAATCCTTGGGAGTGCCTTCGTATACCCAGCACATGGTGTCGCCCTCGACCGACCATTTGGCCTTGTAATCCTTGCCATGCACCACGTCGTCGGCGCTATAGTGCTCGGCGTAAGGGCCGGAGGAATCCATATTGCCTTGCACCGTATTGCCGCTGATGGCAGCGCTGATGGCCGGGCCCTTGGCCAGTTCGGCCGCTGCCGGCAGCGCCATGATCAGCAATGCGGCCCCCGCCGCAAACACCGTCTTCAACATGTCCATGAATTCCCGATTGATTGCAATGCCACGACTGTAGGTGGCTTGCGCGGCAGAAACAAGCCCCGGAATGGAAGACCGCTGGCGCAACGGGCCAATCCACGGAGGCAAGAATCGGACAGCACAGCGGAATTTGTGGCGAGATGTCCTAATCCGCCTTGCCGGGCACCTTTCCACATGGCGAGTGGCACCGGGGAAGGCATTTTCGGCGGATTTGCAGTGATAAGATATGATCACTGCAGCGCCGCATTCATGCCCATTTCACGCCATGTGGCCCTTCTAGATACCGTCCAATCACAAAGAAGTTGCAGGGGGGTTCGCACGAAGCCTCTCAAAACGACCATTGGCGGACGATTGGAAAATCGCGCCGGACTCAAACCTGAGTGTGAAGAGGACAAGGGGAATGAAGCGTACGGATTGCAAATTGATAATATCGGGCGGCCTCGCGGCGGTTTTCGTCCTGGCGCTTTCCGCGTCTGTGGCGGTGGCGGGAACGGTTTCCAAGACTCCGGCATGGGCGACCCCCAATTCGCCCGCTGCGGCAGCCGCAAAGGCGGTCACACCGACGCCGTTCGAGACTGCGACGTTGAGACTCATCAACACCTATCGCGTCCAGCGCGGTTTGCGCGCTCTTGATGTTCACGCAAAGCTCTATCTTCTCAGCAAGGAGCACAGCCGCCACATGGCCGCCACGAACCGGCTCAGTCACGACGGGTTCAGCAACCGTTACGCGCTCTCCGGGTTCGGGGCTTGCGTCGAGAACGTCGCATGGAATTATCCGACCCCCGCCTATTTGGTCGGCGGGTGGAAGTCATCGCCAGGCCACAACGCCAACCTGCTCAACAGCCGGATCCGCTACGCCGGCATGACCAGAGTTGGAGCCTACGCCACGTTCTTCGCCTGCGGCTGAGCAGGACCGCGAATTCCGGCTCCAGCTCGCCGCGGGGGCGTGACGAGAATTGCATAATCCCGTAGCCTCATGCCGTCATCCGGGGGAGGGAGATCTCATGGAATATCTCGTCGGTGTGATCCTGGGCCTGGCGGTGGGGGGCTTTGCCGCGTTAAGCGGCTTCGACCGTGACCGCGCCTTCTACCCGACGGCCCTCATCGTCATCGCGTCCTATTATGCGTTGTTTGCGGTGATGGGTGCGGCTTATGGCGCGACCCTGGGGATCGAGATCGCCGCCGGACTGGTGTTTACCGTCCTTGCCGTGCTTGGCTTCAAGTTGAGCCTGTGGCTGGCCGCCGCCGGAATCGCCGGACATGGTTTCTTTGATTTTTTCGTCCATCCCACGCTTGTCACCAACCCCGGCATGCCGGTGTGGTGGCCGGGCTTCTGCGGCACGATCGACTTCGTGATCGGGGGATGGCTGGCGGGGCAGTTGTGGAGGGCGGCGAGGACCGGAGGCCGGTGGTGGGAGAGTGAGTATTCGCGGAACTTATGACTCATATTCTGTTTGGCGACCTGATGGAGTTCCTACGCCTCCGGCCGGATCAAATTATTGAACCTTAATGCTTGCAAGGTCTTTCACAAATGCTACGAGCTCTTCGATATGGTGCTGATCATACTTTAGAGCGTCGCGCTGTCAGGTTGAATCGAATTGGGATTCGCAAATCAGTTGCGATGTGATTCAAGGTTTGCGGAGGTGATTTGCCATGCCGCACCCTTTGTCGAACGATCTGCGTGAGCGTGTTGTTGCGTTTGTCGAA
>JANLTS010000288.1:0-2202 GCA_031363045.1 Hyphomicrobiales bacterium | reverse complement strand
TTCGACAAACGCAACAACACGCTCACGCAGATCGTTCGACAAAGGGTGCGGCATGGCAAATCACCTCCGCAAACCTTGAATCACATCGCAACTGATTTGCGAATCCCAATTCGATTCAACCTGACAGCGCGACGCTCTAGCGCGGAATCACAGGCCATTGATCCACGAATGAGCGGCCTCCCTCCCCCTTGTGGGGAGGGGCGAGTTCTTACGAGCGCCGCGCAGCGGCTGGGTGGGTGGGGGTCCCACGAGTCCCACTTCCAACTACCCCCAACCCCTCCCCACGAGGGGAAGGGGAATGAAACATGATCGTGATGTGATGGCGCTCTATCTGCCATTGCCTGTCAGCAGTCAGTTGGTATTCTGCCGCCATGCCCGTCCTTGAACGCGATCCCTGGCGCTTTCAGTATTTCGAACATGTTGCGTGTCCGGAAGATGTGGTGATTCCAACCGACGATCCGGATAGCTGGAATCTGTTCCCGCATCACCGCTGGATCTATGACAAACTCAAGATCGCTGAGTCACAGGGTATCCCCTGCGGTCCCCATGGTGTTACGCCGTCGCGGTTTCCGGTGTTCTCCAAACCTTTGATCAATCTAAAGGGCATGGGCGTCGGCAGCCGGGTGATCACCAGCGCCGATGAATTGGAGCAATCATCGCAGGCCGGCCACATGTGGATGGTGCTTTTGCAAGGCCCTCATGTATCGACCGACTGCGCTGTCGTCGACGGCAAGACCGTCTGGTGCCGTCACGCTACCGGCGTTCCGTGGATCGCCGGCATGTTCAAGCATTGGACGGTGCATGCCGGCCCCATGCCGGACATCGAATCCTACCTGTCCGCCTGGGTGGCTAAACACATGCGGAGCTACACCGGCATGATGAATTTCGAAACGATCGGCGGCCGCATTATCGAGGCGCATTTGCGCTTCGCCGATCAATGGTGCGATCTCTATGGCGCGGGCTGGGTTGAAGCCCTGATCCGTCTCTATGCCGAACAGCGCTGGGACTTCGACGATCAAGACCGCCGCGACGGTTTCTCCGTTCCCCTCTTCGCCCGCCACGGCAACGGCTTCAGCCACCCGCCTCTCGATTTGCAATCTCAGGTGCGCGCCATGGCGGACATCAAAAGTCTGCAGATTACTTTCCACGAGGCCAAACCATCGGACGACCACCCCATGCCCCCCGGCGGCTTCCGCCTCGCGGTCATCAACGCCACCAATCTCTCTGCTGCCCACACCGCGAGACGCTTGTTGGCAAGTGCATTCCCGGCCGATGTCATTCTCGATCAAGGCAATTAGACTATTCGCCTTGTACCTGGGGTCATCTACCTTCACCAGTTCGCGACCGGTCAGGTGGTGCCTCCGGCTCATCCTGATCCTCGACATGGAAGCGATGCAAGATGCGGTGATAGACCGGCGCCAGGATGAGGCCGGCAATCGCAAACAGCAAGAGCCCCGAGGCAATGGCATAGAGCCCGGCGAAAATCTTGCCGCCCACCGTCAGAAGCGGCGTCAACGGTCCCATGCCGGAGAGGATCATCGCGGCATTGGCGAAAGCATCGACAAGCCCCATATGCTCGAAGCCCATGTAGCCCGCCATGCCAACTGCCATGGAGGTTACGTTGACGCCAAGTGCCCACCGCGCATTTCGCGACAGCCGTGCTGAAAAAGTGGTAGGACTGGCAAGCGCCTCGTGCCGCTGCTCGAAATGAAATAGGTGGCGCATCTCGAATATTCCTTTGCGATCCCGGCAGGGTTTGATCTTGCGCAAGGCGGGAACCAATGTTCCGCTCTTAACATTACACGTTCAAATGGAGATTTGTCATGAAGCGATTGACCCGCCACGCCCGAGTCCTGGTCACTGATGGCGGCCGCGCCACGGTGCTGCGCAACGAAGGTGATGTTGGCCACCCTGATTTGGCGTTGGTGCGCCACTATGGCCACGACAATCCGCCCACCCGCGAGCTTGGCACCGATAAGCCATCGCGCGTTCAGGAGAGTTCCGGACCCCGGCGTTCGTCGGCGGAAACTGTGGATTATCATCAGCAAGCCGAAGACCGCTTCGTTGTCCAGATCGCCGCTGACATGGCCGCCGATCTCAAGGCTGGAGAATTCGACGCTCTCGTGGTCGTCGCGCCGCCGGTTGCTTTGGGAATGTACAGGAAGGCCGCGTCGCCCGAACTCGCCCGCGCCACGGTGATCG
>JANLTS010000287.1:0-2130 GCA_031363045.1 Hyphomicrobiales bacterium | reverse complement strand
TTCGACAAACGCAACAACACGCTCACGCAGATCGTTCGACAAAGGGTGCGGCATGGCAAATCACCTCCGCAAACCTTGAATCACATCGCAACTGATTTGCGAATCCCAATTCGATTCAACCTGACAGCGCGACGCTCTAGTTTTGGGCGCTGCGGGCGCGGTCACACCTTCACTACCAACACCTTGACAATCGGCCTCTTGCCCCAGATCGAGTCGGCGGCGCGGCGGACGCTGGTGCGGAGGGTTTCGGCAAGTGCTGCACCATCCTTGCGGCGGGGTTTCGATGTCGAAGCGAAGGCCTTGTCAGCAGCCTCCAGCAGATCGTCCTCAAGGCCCATCGGGAGCCCGTCAGTGATGATCTCGATATCGGCGGCGAGGTCCTGCTTGGCATTGACCACCACGGTGACGAAGATGATGCCGACGTAACTCAGCTTGCGGCGCTGCTTGGCCGGGCCATCATCGCTCGGCACGATCAGCTTGCCATCGACATGCAGCCGGCCGAAATGTGCCTCATCGATCAGCGCCAGTGGCCCAGGTGCTAGCCGGGTGATATGGCCATCACGCGGGATCAGCACGTCCTTGATGCCATTGGCGGCGGCAAATTTCGCATGGGCCCGCAGGTGGCGCGGTTCGCCGTGCATGGGGATCAACGCCCGGGGTTTGACCCAGTCATAGAGTTGCTTCAACTCGCCCTGGCGTGGATGGCCGGAGGAATGCACCAGCGCGTCGTCGGAGGTCACGACATCGATATCGAGACGCGCCAGATTGTTCAGTACACGGCTCACTTCCTTCTCGTTGCCGGGAATGGTCTTTGACGAAAAGATCACCAGATCGCCGGAATCGAGTGCCACGTGGCCGTGCTGGTCTTCGGCGATGCGGGCGATGGCGGCGCGCGGTTCGCCCTGGCTGCCAGTGCAGAGCAGCATCACTTTGTCGGGCGGCAGGTAGCCGAATTCCTCTTCATCGAGAAGGCGGCCGGAATCCTTCAACATGCCGCAGGCGCGGGCCGCCTCGATGGTGTTCCGCATGGCGCGCCCGGCAATCACCACCTCACGGCCATTGGCGCGCGCCGCGCGAATGGCGGTGCTGATACGGTCGACGTGGGATGCAAAGGTCGTCACCGCGACCCGCGCCTTGGCATCGCCGACGATGTGCATGATGGTTTCAGCGACATCGGCTTCCGATGGCGAAACGCCTTCGCGCAGCACGTTGGTCGAATCGCACACCAGAACGTCGACACCCTCATTGCCGATGGCCCGCAGCCGCTTCTCGTCCATGCCCTTGCCGAGGACGGGGGCGCGGTCGATCTTCCAGTCGCCGGAATGCAAAACCGTGCCGAGCTTGGTCTTGATCAGCAACGCGGTGGGCTCGGGGATCGAATGGGTGACGGAAACGAATTCGCAGGCGAAGGGGCCAAGTGTGAATTTCGATCCAACCTCGATCACATGCACCGGCACTTGCTCGTCGAGCCCCGCTTCCTTCAGTTTCAATGCCAGGATCTGGGCGGCAAACGGCGTGCAATAGACCGGGCATTCGAGTTGCGGCCACAGCCAGGCGACAGCCCCCAGATGGTCCTCATGGGCATGGGTGAGCACCAGCCCATGGAGATTGCTTTTGTCACTGGCGATGAAACCAACATCGGGCAACACCACGTCGATGCCGGGTTCAGACTCTTCACCGAATTTGACACCGAGATCGACCATCAGCCATTGCCGGTCGTCATTGGGACCGACACCATAGCAATAGCAATTCATACCGATCTCACCGGTTCCGCCCAGCGGCAGGAAGACGAGGTCGTTGCTGGGGTCTTTCTTCTTTCTGGCGTTCATGGATTCTTTCGTCTCAATGTTTCGAGGGCGGCGAATTTCACTTCGCCGGAATGGATATGGGTCACCTGGCCATCGGGCGTGGTGAGGATCAGCGCGCCATCTGCGGCCAAACCGGAGAAAATACCATGGATTTCTTTTGCGCCCTGCTGGGCTGTCACATGATCGCCCAGTCCCAGCGCGCATTCACCCCAGGCTTGGCGGATGCTCGCGAAGCCCCGGCCTTCATCCACGCGAATCGAGCAACACGGGATCAATCGGATCGATCAACGCCAACTCGACGAACGGCTCGGACCGGTTGGCC
>JANLTS010000257.1:0-4393 GCA_031363045.1 Hyphomicrobiales bacterium | reverse complement strand
TCGGCCAGTCGAATTGGCCGATGAAATGATCCGACAGCATCATGAAGTCGTAGCCCGCCTCCTTGTAGGCATCGACCACGGCTTTGGGCGACAGCACGCCGTCCGAGAGCGTCGAATGGGTGTGGAGATTGCCGCGCCAGACGCGGCCGGGGGTGGAGAAGGGAGCGAGCAGGGCCATGATAAATCCTTGAAGCTGATCAGACGCTCATCTGCATTCCGAGTTCGACCACTCGGTCGGGTGGAATGCGGAAAAACTCGATGGCTCTCGCAGATTGATTTGCCAACATGATGAAGATGCGTTGCTGCCAGTAAGGCAGTGCCGAGCGGGCCGACATGCGCAACACGCGGCGCCCGAGGAAATACGACGCCTGGCGCGGATCAATCTCAAGGCCGAAGGGCGCGCAGGCCCTGAGCGCCTTGGGAACGTCTGGCTGTTCCATATAGCCGAAGCGGGCTTCCACCAGCCAGGCGCCCAGTGGCAATTGCTTCACGGTCACACGCTCGCCGCTGTCGAGGCGCGGCTCGCTGGTGGTTTCCGCCGTAATGAAGACCAGCCGGTCATGCAGCACGCGATTGTGCTTCAGGTTGTGCATCAGGGCACTGGGGGCATAGAGCGGGTCAGTCTGCAGGAACACGGCAGCACCGGCAACGCGGGTCGGCTGGCGGCGTTCGAGGCTTTCGAGCAAGGGCAGCAGTTCGACTGATTCCTTCCGCAGTTTCGCGGCCAGTGCCTGGCGCCCGCGCATCCAGGTGACCATCAGCATGATGATGGTGGCACCCAGCAGCACCGGCATGTAACCGCCATTCGCCAGTTTCAGGCCATTGGCGGCAAGGAAAATCGCCTCGATCACGAAGATCACGGCAATCATTGGAATGACGAACCAGCGTGGCAGGTTGCGCGAATGCCAGAAGAAAATCATGGCGAGGATCGAGTCGACGATCATCGAGGTGTTGACGGCGATGCCATAGGCCGAGGCCAGATTGCTCGATGACTTGAACACCAGCACCAGAATGACAACGCCGATCAGGATCATCCAGTTGATCTGGGCGACATAGATCTGGCCCTGTTCGGTTTCGGAGGTGTGGGTGATGCTCATGCGCGGGAACAGGCCCAGCGACATGGCCTGCTGGGCAATCGAGAACGCCCCGGTGATGACGGCTTGCGAGGCAATGACGGTCACAGCGGTTGCCAGTGCCACCAGCGGGATCAATCCCCAATCGGGTGCCATAAGGAAGAAGGGGTTTTCGACATGTTCGGGGTGCGAGATGATGAAGGCGCCCTGGCCGAGGTAATTCAGAATGAGGCCGGGGAAGACAACGCAGAGCCACGCCAGGCGGATCGGCTTCGAGCCGAAATGGCCCATGTCGGCATAAAGCGCCTCGCCACCGGTGACCGCCAGGAACACACCGCCAAACACCAGCAATGCGAGGCCCGGCCGTTCGATCAGCATGGCGATACCATGCAGTGGATTGAAGGCGTTGAAAATATCGGGATCGTCAAAGAGGTGGTAGAACCCCATGATGCCGAGGATGAGGAACCAGATCGTGGTGATCGGCGCAAAGAGCGAGGCGACGCCCGCCGTGCCCTTGTATTGAAACAGGAACAGCGTGATGAGGATGCCAAGCGTCAGGGGCACGACATAAGGTTGGAAATTCGGGTTGATGACATTCAACCCTTCAACAGCGGAGAGCACCGACATGGCAGGCGTTATCATCGCGTCGCCGAAAAAGAACGCAGCACCTATGATGCCCATGGCCAGAACGAAGCCGCCCTTTTTCTTGAGCAACGTTTCGATCAGCACGACCAGCGAGAGAATGCCGCCTTCGCCCTTGTTGTCGGCGCGCATCAGGAACACGACATATTTGAGCGTGACGATGAGGATCAAGGCCCAGATCAGCAGCGAGGCCACGCCCAGTACGGCGGCCCGCAGATCGCCACCCGCCACGACAACTGGGTGCAACGCCTCACGCATCGCATAGAGCGGGCTGGTTCCGATGTCGCCGAAGACAACGCCAATCGATGCGAAGGCCAGCTTGATCGAGGTCTTTGAAGACCCGTGGGCCTGATCGTTCTGTTGTTCCATGGACGGCGCTCAGCCGAGCGCTGCTCCTGATCTGTTGTTCGGCGGCTATTCGGCCGTCACGACGGCGCGGCATTCAGCAGGAAGGGCGCTGAGTGTCAAGGGCGGAGCAGGTTTGGGCGGTTTTGGCGGTTTGGCGTTGGGATCGGGCTTCGGGCGCTTTTTCGGCACCCACGGCACATCTCCCATCCAGTAGGCCAGTTCATCGCCGCAGCCATCGCCATCCTTGGGGCGAGATGGCGGCTGGTTCTTGCAGGTGGGCGAATCCTTCGGGCAGTTGATGCGGATGTGGAAATGATAGTTGTGCCCGAAATAGGGGCGGATCTTGGCCAGCCAGGCGCGGTCGCCGGTTGCCCATTTGCACAGTTCGGCCTTGATCGGCGGATGCACAAAAATGCGCGCCACTTGCGGGTAAGAGGCGGCGCGCTTGATCAGACGCGCGTGGGACTCGGTCCACACTTTGTCGTCGATGGTCTTGCGGTCCTTGACCACCAGCCTAGCCGACATGTCCTCGCGTTCGCGCTTCGTGAGGGTGCGGTTGGGCATCGGGGTCAGCCAGACATCGGCATCGAGCCCTACCTGATGGCTGGCATGGCCCGACAGCATCGGCCCGCCGCGCGGCTGGGCGAGATCGCCCACCAGCAAACCGTTCCAGCCGTCGCTTTCCTTGGCCTCGCGGGCCAGGCGCTCGACAAGCGCTACGAGATCCGGGTGGCCCCAGTTGCGGTTGCGTGACAGGCGCATCACCTGCCAGGCCGCGTCGTCCACTGGCAAAGCCTTGCCGCCTGCCATGCAACCCTTGGCATATGAACCGATGGCGCGGGCCTTCATATTGAGCGTGGCGCGTTTCTGGCCGCCGAAGACTTTCTTGGCTGGAAGCTTAGAGAGCGCCTGGTCGCTCATCGCTGCCAGCGCCTGGGAATCAGCCGCCGTCTGGGCCTGGGCCGAGGCGGCAGGCAGCATGAAGAGCAGGGCGGCGAATATGAGTCGTCGCAGCATCGAAGGCCTCACTTCTTGCGGAAATGGTCGAGGGTGACGACCTTCGCAGCCTCATCCTGGCCTGTGGTCTCGGGCGGAATCGTGGCGGCCACAATCTGATCGCCTTCCCCGGCATTGGCGGAATCGGCTTTCGGCGCGTCAACCTCTTTCAGCTTGCGCTCGGCGTTGACAGTCTCGAACTGCAATCCGAACTGCACGGCGGGGTCGAGAAAACCTTTGACTGCGTCAAACGGAATGACCAGTTTTTGCGGGATGTTCTCAAACGACAGCTCGACTTCGAAACGGTCTTCGCTGACGTTCAGGTTCCAGTATTTGTGCTGCAGGACGATCGTCATCTCGCGCGGATAGCGGCTGGCGATCTCGGGGCTGAGGATCACGCCCGGGTGACGGGTATCGAAAGCGATGAAAAAGTGATGCTCGCCCGGCAGGCCGGTGGTGGCGGCGATGCGGAGGGCGTCCCGCACCACGCCTTTCAGGGCGTTTTGGGCGAGCAGGTCATAGCGCATCAAGTCTTCAGGCATCGTGGTTGCAAATCCGGGCTGCTTCAGTACTGGCCCCGTATCATAGCCGCCCACGGAAGGCAAAGCCATCCGGAGAAATAGCAAGGTGGGAGAGGCTGGAAATGAAGTGCCGGTTTCTGTTGCCAGGTACCGGCGAACCCCGCCTTGAACTGCTAAGCCCAAGGACTTGATTTCCCTAGCTCAGGCTGCTTACGCAGCCACCGCGACGGGAGCATAGTTGTCGTTGGCAACTATCTGTGTAGCCCGATACCGTCGGAACCATCTCGAGCAAAAAGCCCCCCTTTACGCCCTCGTCGATCCTATTTCGCCCCCAGCACCGGCCCCTCGAAGAGGTTGAGGAGACTGTGGTGGAGGCGCCGGGTACTGCCCCCGGGTCCGATAGGTTTATTGCGGTAACCGTTTATCACCATAGTCATGCCCCTTGCGGGACGTGACAGTACCAATATAGGAGCCCTTCCCCGCCAGGGGAAGGGTTGATTTGGGTTGACGGCAGATGCGCCGCCTTAACCTTCACGAAATGTCACTGGCCCTTGGTGAAGCTCACCAGTTCCTCGCGCTCGCCGGTCGCCCGATTGACGACCAGCACGTTGCCGATGTTGCGCACGTAGAACTTGTTTTCCACCTTGCCCGGTTCAATGGCGGTGTAATCATTGGTTACATAGGCGTTGTTGAATGTGCCGAAGGGTACTTTTGCACGCTGATTGATGGCAGAGCCATGGGCGACATCCTCGGCTTCGCCCAGGAAAAATTCCTGGCGGTAGGTCTTGCCCACGGCCGGGTTTGCGAACATCG
>JANLTS010000239.1:0-1967 GCA_031363045.1 Hyphomicrobiales bacterium | reverse complement strand
CAACGGCAAGGTCGGCACCCGCAACTATATCGGCGTGCTGACCAGCGTGAACTGCTCGGCCACGGTGGCGGGCTTCATCGCCGAGGAGGTGAAGCGCTCCGGTGTGCTGAACGACTATCCAAACATTGATGGCATCGTGGCGCTGAAGATGGACAATGGCTGCGTCATCGATTTCAGGGGCGCCATCTTCGATATTTTGAAGCGCACCGCCTGGGGCTATGCCACCAATCCCAACATGGGCGGCGTGCTGATGGTGGGCTTGGGCTGCGAGGGCTTCCAGATTCCGCGCTTCAAGGAAGCCTATA
The DNA here is from genome assembly GCA_031363045.1 of Hyphomicrobiales bacterium. GTDB lineage: Bacteria > Pseudomonadota > Alphaproteobacteria > Rhizobiales > Aestuariivirgaceae > Aestuariivirga. The sequence continues at coordinate 1,662 of JANLTS010000239.1, read as the reverse complement.
ACGTCACCGAGAACGAATTGTTCCGTACCATGACGATTCAGGAGACCGGCGGCACAAGGAAGACCGTGGCTGCTGGCGTGGCGGCGATCCGCGAAATGCTGCCGCATGTCAACAAGGTGAAGCGCGAAGTCTGCCATGCTTCTGAACTGATCGTGGCGCTGCAATGCGGCGGTTCGGATGGCTATTCCGGCATCACCGCCAATCCGGCGCTGGGTGCGGCCGTTGATATACTGGTGAAGCATGGCGGCACCGGCATCCTGTCCGAGACGCCGGAAATCTATGGCGCCGAACACTTGCTCACACGGCGTGCGGCGAGCCGTGAGGTCGGCGAGAAGCTCGTCGGCATCATCAAGTGGTGGGAAGACTATGCCAGCCGCAACAACATGGAGATGAACAACAACCCCTCGCCCGGCAACAAGCTCGGCGGCCTCACCACCATTCTTGAGAAGTCATTGGGCGCGGCGGCCAAGGGTGGCACCACGACGCTCCGCCAGGTCTACCGCTATGCCGAACCGGTGACCGGCAAGGGCTTCGTGTTCATGGATACGCCGGGCTACGATCCGGTTGCGGCGACGGGCCAGGTGGCGGGTGGCGCCAACCTGCTGTGCTTCACCACCGGTCGTGGCTCGGCCTATGGCTGCAAGCCGGTGCCGTCGATCAAGCTTGCCACCAACACCGACATCTATAACCGCATGATCGAAGACATGGACATCAACTGCGGCGATATCCTCGACGGCGTTTCGATCCAGGAGAAGGGCCAGCAGATTTTTGACCTGATGCTGAAAACCGCCTCGGGCGGCCATACCAAGTCGGAGGACCTGGGCTATGGCGACAACGAATACGTGCCCTGGCAGGTTGGCGCGGTGATGTGAGTATTGTCTTCTCCGGCTTGCGGGAGAGGACGTTAACAGCAGCCATCTGATTCACAGTCATCTTTGCACCATGATTTCGGCGGAGAACGCCACCTGACCCCGGCCCACGGCGGTTCACGATGCGTAAATCGGAACCTGATATGGAGCCCCGGGGATTGTGGAGTACCGGGGATCGATGGGCTTGTTCAGCTCCAAGAAAGTGAGCCGCGGCAAACAGCGGGTTGAACCGCATCTGTTTTCCAGCAGCAAGCGCTCCGGCCCGAAGTCCCGATCCGCCAAGCCGCAACGCCGCCGGCGCACGCTGCTGGGCATACTGTTTCGCTTCACCTTTACCCTCGGGCTGATTGGCACCGCCGGTCTCGCCGGGGTTTTTGGTTATATCTGGGTCACCCTCAACGAGAACGGGTTGCTGAAAATCCCCGACCGCGAGCCGGGCATGATGATCCTCGCCTCCGACGGCAGCGCCTTGGCGGAAATGGGATCATTTAACGGCGACGAAATCCGCCTGGCCGATCTGCCGAGCTATGTACCCAATGCGGTGATTGCCATCGAGGACCGCCGCTTTCGCAGCCATTTCGGCGTCGATCCCATTGGCCTGTTGCGGGCTATCTATACCAATTACCGCTCCGGCCGCCTGGTGCAGGGCGGTTCGACACTGACGCAACAGCTTGCCAAGAATCTGTTTCTCAGTCCTGACCGTACCATGCAACGCAAGTTGCAGGAGGTCGTGCTGGCGGTCTGGCTTGAGAGCAAATATTCCAAGGACGAAATTCTTCAGCTCTATCTGAAC
>JANLTS010000208.1:0-13977 GCA_031363045.1 Hyphomicrobiales bacterium | reverse complement strand
GGCGTGGCTTCAATGAATGTCTTCCTGATGTGGACAAGGCTAACAACGGCGAACTGGGTGGGATGGTTGTTTGGGTCCAATTTGATCGATTAACGATTTGTTAATACATATTAATTTTGTGTTAACGAATGTACCATTCTGGCTGTGGCAGGGACTTGGGATGACCTGTGGACGGCGGGCGGTTTGGGATGTATCCCGGTTCTGGTCGGTCAAGCAATAACTACAAGAAGAGATAGAATGATAGATTCTAGGGAGAGCAAGACGGTGACTGGCTGTGCACTTCTGGATGTCCTGAACCACAAGACAGCGGTAAGGAGACCAATGTGGTTCATGCGTCAGGCTGGGCGTTACCTGCCGGAATACCGAGCGGTTCGGGAGAAGGCCGGGTCTTTTGTCGACCTCTGCTATAATCCGGAACTGGCGGCGGAAGTGACGGTTCAGCCGTTGCGACGCTTCGATCTCGACGCCGCCATCCTGTTCGCCGATATACTGGTGGTGCCGCATGCTATGGGATTGCCGTTGAGGTTCGAGGAGGGCGAGGGTCCGATTCTTGGTACAGTGCGGTGTCTTGATGACCTGAAAGCCTTGAAATCCATTGTGGGGTCACATGAGGTGACCCAAGTGTGTGAGACCGTCAGGCGGACACGGGCAATGCTGGCCGCCGACAAGGCGCTGATTGGCTTCTGTGGGGCGCCGTGGACGGTGGCGAGCTATATGGTGGCGGGCGGGAGTTCGGACCGGGTACAGGCGAAGCTGGCGGCGTTGCGGCGTGACCCGTGGTTTGTGGCGCTGATCGAGCGGCTGGTGGTGGAGTCGACCGATTATCTGGTTGCGCAAGCCGAGGCTGGTGCGCAGGTGGTGCAGATTTTTGATTCCTGGGCTGGCGATCTCGTCGGAGAGCAGCTGCAGGAATTTGTGCTGGGACCGGTCGGGCGCATTGTGGCTGGCGTGAAGGCGCGTTGTCCGGGACTGCCGGTGATTGTGTTTGCGCGGGGGATTGGCGCAAAGCAGGGACTGGCGGCGGCTTTGCCCGGGGTGAATGCGATTGGTGTTGAGACTGAGCTCGATCTTGATCAGCTGGCGGCTGATATTGTGGTGCAGGGCAATCTTGATCCGGTGACACTGCTGGCGGGAGCTGACGTTGCGGCGCGGGAAGCGGCGCGGGTGTGCGGCATGGTGCGCAAGGAGCGGCATATCTTCAATCTTGGCCACGGCATCAGGGTTGGTACTGATCCCCTGACAGTTGGGGCGGTTGTGGATGCCGTGCGGCGCTTCGATGGTTGACGGCTATCTCTGGATGAAGGTGGTTCATATCCTCGCGGTGATCTCGTGGATGGCTGGGTTGTTCTATCTGCCGCGGCTGCTGGTTTATCATGCCGAGCGCGGGTCTGAGATTGTGCTGGCCGAAACTTTCAAAGTCATGGAGCGGCGGTTGTTGGCGGCGATCATGCGGCCAGCCGGACTGGTGGCCATACTGAGCGGGCTTGGACTGATCTGGATGGGGAGCTGGTATGGGCCAGTGCCTTTGTGGCTGTGGCTGAAGCTGGCGTTGGTTGCGGCCATGCTAGGATTTCATGGTGTTCTCGAAATGCATGTGGGACGGTTTCGGGATGGCATCGAGGTGAAGTCAGGCCGCTATTTCAGGATATTGAATGAGGTGCCGACTGTGCTGTTAATCGGCATTGTGATTCTGGTTGTCGTGAAGCCGTTCTGAGATTGTTGTTGGCGTTTGCGGTGCGAGCGGCTATATTGCGTTTGCGTCGCGTCCGATGTGTTTGATGCGATCCCGCCCTCTCCGTTCCCGCCACGTGCCGGAACCTCCCCATTTTGACCACCAATTGTGACAAGAGACAATGACTGCTATATCTGAGCTGAAAGAAATCAAGCTTCGCGATTTGAAGCTGAAGACCCCATCCGAACTCGTTTCGCTCGCCGAAGAGCTTGAAGTCGAGAATGCCAGCGCGCTGCGAAAGCAAGAGCTGCTGTTTACGATCCTGAAAAATCTGGCGCTGCACGATATCGAGATTATTGGCGAAGGCGTCGTCGAAGTCTTGCAGGATGGCTTTGGCTTCCTGCGGTCGCCCGATGCCAATTACCTTGCTGGGCCGGATGACATTTACATCAGCCCCAGCCAGATCCGCAAATTCACCTTGCGGACCGGCGATACCGTCGAGGGACAAATTCGTAGCCCCAAGGATGGCGAACGGTATTTCGCGCTGGTGAAGGTCAACCTTATCAATTTCGAGGATCCGGAGAATACGCGCCACAAGGTGCATTTCGACAATCTGACGCCGCTCTATCCAGATGAGCGGCTTGAAATGGAAACCATCGATCCGACGAAGAAGGATTATTCCTCGCGGGTGATCGATATTGTCTCGCCGTTGGGCAAGGGTCAGCGCGGATTGATCGTGGCGCCGCCGAGGACCGGCAAGACTGTGTTGCTGCAGAATATAGCCCACGCGGTGAGTGCCAATCATCCTGAATGCTATTTGATCGTGTTGCTGATTGATGAGCGGCCGGAAGAAGTGACCGACATGCAGCGCTCGGTGAAGGGTGAAGTCATCAGCTCGACCTTTGATGAGCCTGCGTCGCGCCACGTGCAGGTGGCCGAAATGGTCATCGAGAAGGCCAAACGCCTGGTGGAGCACGGGCGTGACGTGGTGATCCTGCTCGATTCGATCACACGTCTGGGCAGGGCTTACAACACCGTGGTGCCATCGTCCGGCAAGGTGTTGACGGGTGGTGTCGATGCCAATGCGTTGCAGCGTCCGAAGCGCTTCTTTGGTGCGGCCCGCAACATCGAGGAAGGTGGCTCTCTCACCATTATTGCTACGGCGTTGATCGATACCGGCAGCCGCATGGACGAGGTGATCTTCGAAGAGTTCAAGGGCACCGGCAATTCGGAAATCATCCTCGACCGCAAGGTGGCGGACAAGCGGGTGTTCCCGGCCATCGACATCCTGCGGTCTGGCACCCGCAAGGAAGAACTGCTGATCAAACCGGACGTGCTCAAGAAGACCTATGTGCTCAGGCGCATCCTGAACCCGATGGGGACGGTCGATGCGGTGGAATTCCTTCTCGACAAGCTGCGCCAGACCAAGACCAATGGCGATTTCTTCGATTCCATGAACGCTTAGAACTGCCTGGGCGGTAGGGCCGGGCGAGGTTCGACGCCAAGTCCGATTCGGGACCGTTATGAACCCAAAGGACACAATCTATGCCCTGGCTTCGGGCTCCGGCACGGTGGCGCTGAGCGTTATCCGCTTGTCCGGGGACCGGAGCCATTTGGCTGTCAAGGCGCTGACTGGGGAATTGGCCGTACCGCGCCGGTGCTACCTGCGCACATTGCGTGACCCGGTGACGGCTGAGGTTCTAGACCAGGCGGTGGTGGTGAAGTTCGATGCGCCCGCTTCGTTTACCGGTGAGGATAGCGCGGAGTTTCACATTCATGGTGGCCGGGCGGTGCAGGCGGGAGTTCTGCTAGCGCTGTCACGTGTAGATGGTTTGCGGTTGGCGGAGGCCGGTGAATTTACCCGCCGGGCGATTCTGAACGATAAGATGGATCTGGTAGAGGCCGAGGGACTTGGCGATCTGCTGTGGGCACAGACGTCTGGTCAGCGCCGCCAGGCGATGTCGCAACTGCTTGGGGATGCCAGCAGCGTGTTCGGGTCGTGGCGGGAAGGATTGCTATTGATTCGGGCAGAGATCGAAGCGGCGGTGGATTTTGCCGACGAGGCCGGTGTGGCCGACGCGGCGCAGCAGGGACTTGACGGGCGCATTCAAGCGCTTTTGTCGGAGATGGAGCGGGCGGTTTCACGCTCAGGCATGGCTTCGGCCATACGCGACGGCGTGCGGGTGGTGTTGGCGGGATTGCCGAACACGGGCAAGTCGAGCTTGCTTAATGCGCTGGTGCGGCGCGATGCGGCAATCGTCTCGGCGATTCCGGGGACGACGCGTGATGCGATTGAAGTGTTGCTGGACCTCGATGGTATTCCGGTGATCCTGACCGACACTGCAGGTCTGCGGGATGGCGTATCTGATGTGATCGAAGCGGAGGGCATTCGCCGTAGCCGGGCGCGCTTGGAGGAGGCACATGTGGTGGTGTGGGTCGCCTCGCCGGATGTGCGCGGTAGCGACGAGTATGACCAAAGTTCCATTCCCGACATTCTGGTGAGGAACAAATGCGATATCGCTGAGTCAAATTTGAGACTCTTCCGAAACGAAGATTCGATTCGGCCCCATGTTATGCTTTCCGCCACTTCTGGTGAAGGCGTGGAGGCTTTTCTCCGCATACTGACCGATCTGGCGCGGGAGCGATTTAGCAGTAAGGAGAATCCGCTTGTTGTCTCCGAGCGGCAAAGACTGGTGACGCTTGAAGCGGTTAAATCGCTCAAGGCATCCGCCATGCATGGTTCTGGATCATTGGAACTCAAGGCTGAGGACATCAGGCGGGCTGCCGATGCGGTGGGCCGGCTCACCGGGCGCGCCGATGTTGAAGAATGGCTTGGCGTGATCTTCAGCCGTTTCTGTATCGGCAAGTGATGAAGTGTTTCACGTGAAACGCTCGTTGGCGTTTTGACCTGCGGCATGTGATCGACTACATAGGCCGCATGCTGAACAATTTTGATGTCATCGTGATCGGCGGCGGACATGCCGGGACAGAAGCTGCTGCCGCGGCGGCGCGACTGGGTGCGCGCACCGCATTGCTCACCCACAAGGCCGCGACCATCGGTGAAATGTCGTGCAATCCGGCTATCGGCGGCATCGGCAAAGGCCATCTGGTGCGCGAGATCGATGCGCTTGATGGACTCATGGGCCAGGTTGCCGACCGGGGAGGAATTCAGTTCCGCCTGCTTAACCGATCAAAGGGCCCAGCGGTACGAGGTCCCCGCGCCCAAGCTGATCGTAAGCTCTATAGATTGGCAATGCAGGCGGCGATTGCCGAGCAGCCAGGCCTCACAGTCATCGAAGGTGCTGCCTCTGGTTTCTTGATCGGGAATGGAAAAATTACTGGCGTCGTCTGCGAAGATGGACGCGAAATCCTTTGCGGATCGGCCGTGTTGACGACAGGAACGTTTCTCAATGGCCTGATCCACATTGGCGAGAAGCGCATTCCCGCCGGGCGTCATGGCGAACCGCCGGCACGGGGGTTCTCGGAGCAATTGAAAGCGCTGGGCCTGCAGCTTGGCCGGCTCAAGACCGGGACTCCGGCGCGGCTTGATGGCCGGACGATTGCCTGGGATCGGCTTGAGGAACAGAAGGGCGATGACACTCCCATTCCTTTTTCCTTCCTGACGCGAACCATCAACACGCCGCAGACCTCCTGTCACATCACCCACACAACGCCTGCAGGTCATCAGCTCATTCGTGACAACATTCATCGCTCCCCGATGTATTCCGGTCAGATCGAGGGCATCGGCCCCCGCTATTGTCCGTCGATTGAAGACAAGGTCACCCGCTTCGCCGACCGGTCGTCGCACCAGATTTTCCTCGAGCCGGAAGGGCTCGATGACGACACGGTCTATCCCAATGGTATTTCGACGTCGTTGCCGGAAGATGTTCAGGATGCCTTCCTGCATTCGATCCCAGGCCTCGAGACCGTCACGGTCAAGCGCTGGGGCTATGCGATCGAGTATGACTATATCGATCCGCGCGAGTTGATGCCTGATTTGCAGGTCAAGCTTCTTCCAGGGCTTTTCCTGGCGGGCCAGATCAACGGTACGACTGGTTACGAAGAGGCCGCGGCGCAAGGCCTGGTGGCTGGCCTCAACGCGGCGCGATTAGCTTGTGGGGCCACGCCGGTCATCCTCGACCGCTCGCAGTCCTATATCGGCGTGATGATCGACGATCTGGTGACCAAGGGTGTTTCCGAGCCCTACCGGATGTTCACATCGCGGGCCGAATACCGGTTGAGCCTGCGGGCCGACAATGCCGATCTGCGGCTGACACCTCTCGGCCAGTCGTTCGGATTGATTGGCAACGCGCGGGCGCGGGCATTCGAGACTCGGGCGAAACGATTGCAGGAGGGCCTCACTCTGGCGCGCGGTCTGAGCCTCACGTCGTCGGAGATTCAGAAACAGGGATTCCGGGTCAACCAGGATGGGCTTCGTCGCGATGTATTGGAGTTGATGGCGGTTCCGGCCATCGGCTGGGATGGAGTCTGCCGCATCTGGCCGGAACTTGCGGCACTTGCTCCCGATGTGGTCGAGGCGTTGGAGGCGGAAGCGCTTTATGCCGGTTACATCCATCGCCAGGAATCTGATATTGCTGTGATGAAGGCGGAAGAGCAATTGCTGCTTCCCCACAGCCTCGATTATGGCAGCATGCCGAGCCTCTCGGCGGAAATCCGGCAGAAGCTTCTGCGGGTGCGGCCTTCCACCCTGGGTCAGGCGTCGCGCATCGATGGCATGACGCCTGCTGCATTGGGCGTGCTCATCGGTCATGTGCGGCGCCGCGACCGCCTGACCGCCGCATGATGGGCCTAGCTGACCGCGCCGAAGAACTCGCGGCGCTTTACAATGTTTCACGTGAATCACTGGAGAGGGTTCGGCTCTATGTCGATTTGCTTCTCCGTTGGCAGCAACGGGTCAACCTCATCGGGCCGACAACCATCGCGTCCATCTGGGACCGGCATGTCCACGATTCCCTGCAGCTGTTGCCGTTGCTGCCTCCCGGTACCACGGCGATTGCGGAGCTTGGATCAGGCGCCGGCATTCCTGGTCTTGTGGTGACCATCGCCGGTAATCTCGAAGCTCATCTCTATGAGAGCAATTCAAAGAAATCGGCGTTTCTACGTGAGGCAATCCGGCTCACTGGCGCAAAAGCCTCGATCCACAACATCCGGCTCGAAAGCCTGACATCCGAAACCAATCTTCCCAAAGTCCAGTGTGTGGTGGCACGGGCTTTGGCACCATTGCCGCTGTTGCTGGATTACGCCGAACCCTTCCTCAAGTCAGGCGCCATCGGGCTTTTCCACAAGGGACAAGATGTGGACCTTGAATTGACCGAGGCTACCAAATATTGGACACTCACAGTGTCGAAGCATCAAAGCGCGGTTGATTCGCGCGGTGTCATTCTCGACGTGAAAGAGGCTACCCGTGTCTGATGTGTTCAGTATTGCCACTGCCGGAACAGCCATGCCTCGCATCCTCGCGGTCGCCAACCAGAAGGGTGGCGTCGGCAAGACGACGACGGCGATCAATCTTGGTACGGCACTGGCCGCGGTCGGCGAAACGGTGCTGATCGTCGATCTCGACCCACAAGGCAATGCCAGCACGGGCCTCGGCATTTCCAGGCGGCCACACCAGCGCTCGACCTACCATGTGTTGATGGGCGAGGCGACGCTGCGCGATGTGATCGTTGAGTCAGGCATCCCGCGCCTCCATTGTGCACCTTCAACCATGGATCTGCTGGGTGCCGAAATCGAATTGTCGAGTGTTGACCGCAAAACCTACCGTTTGGCTGATGCGATCGCGGCGCTGCACAAGCAGGGTGATAAAGCACGGGCCTATAGCTATGTGCTGATCGATTGCCCGCCGTCGCTCAATCTCCTGACGATCAACTCACTGTCGGCGGCGGATGCGATCCTGGTGCCGCTGCAGTGCGAGTTCTTCGCCCTCGAAGGCCTGAGCCAGCTCATCAAGACAGTCGAGCGGGTGAAGAACAGCCTCAATCCGAAACTGACGATCCAGGGCGTTGTCCTGACAATGTTCGACCGCCGGAACAATCTCTCGGAACAGGTGGCCGAGGACGTGCGCTCCGTGCTGGGCGACAAGGTCTACCAGACCATCATCCCGCGCAATGTCCGCATTTCCGAGGCGCCGTCGCATGGCAAGCCGGTGTTGCTCTACGATAATACCTGTGTCGGCTCGCAGGCCTATATCCGGCTTGCGTCCGAAGTAATCCGCCGCGAGCGCGAGTTGCGCGCCGCGTAACCGATTCGTATCCGAAACCTATTTCAAGAGCCCGGTAGGGCTGAAAGATGAGTGAGAGATGGACATGATGCAGGCTCCGAAAAAGCGCCTGGGCCGAGGATTGGCAGCCTTGATCGGCGATGACACCAGCGAAGACGCGGTGGTTCAGGACATCCGTACGCTGCGCCACATGCCGATCGAGCTCATGCGGGCCAGTCCCAACAACCCGCGCAAGTATTTTGCCGATGCCGATCTCGAAGACCTCGCCAAATCCATCCGCGACAAGGGCCTGTTGCAACCGATCGTCGTCCGGCCGCTGACTGGCGGCGAGTATGAGATCGTTGCCGGTGAACGGCGCTGGCGCGCCGCGCAGCGGGCCGGCATCCACGATGTGCCGGTGCTGATCCGCGAACTCAATGACGGCGAGGCGCTGGAGATCGCGCTGATCGAGAATATCCAGCGCAGTGACCTCAACCCGCTCGAAGAGGCGCGCGCCTATGGCATGCTGCTTGAACAATTCAACTATACGCAATTGCAGCTGGCCGATTCGGTGGGCAAGAGCCGCAGCCACATCGCCAATACACTGCGGCTTCTCAATCTGCCGGAATCGGTTCGGTCACAGATCGAACAGGGAAATCTCACGGCAGGTCATGCCAGGGCCCTGGTGGCAACCGATTCGCCTGCGGAACTAGCTGACCAGATCATCAAGCTCGGTCTTTCGGTCCGCCAGGCCGAGGGCCTGGCTCGCGACGCTATTCCCGGCCGCAGGCCAAAACCCCGGATCGAGAAGGATGCCGACACCAAGGCCCTGGAAAAGACGTTGACGGAGACATTGGGATTCAAGGTCGAGATCGTCCACAAGGGCGAAGCCGGGGGAACCATGGTGATCAGCTACAAGACGCTCGATCAACTGGAAGACATCTGCCAGAGGCTCAAGAACACTTGACCGCTTCCGCCTTCAATGGCGGAAGTGGCGGACACCGGTGAAGACCATCGCCAGACCTGCATCGTCAGCCGCCTTAATGACATCGGCATCCTTGATCGAGCCGCCGGGCTGAATGACTGCGGTGGCACCTGCGTTGGCGGCTTGCAGCAAGCCGTCGGCGAAGGGAAAGAAGGCATCGGACGCTACAACCGAACCTTTCACTGCGGGTTCTGCCTGGCCATTGGCCGTTGCTGCATCCTCGCTTTTCCGCACCGCGATCCGGGCGGAATCAACGCGCGACATTTGACCGGCGCCGATACCGACCGTCATGCCGTCCCTGGCATAAACGATGGCGTTGGATTTGACATGCTTGGCAACCCTGAAGGCGAAGCGCAGATCGGCGAGTTCCTGCGCTGACGGCTGCCGCTTTGTCACAACATTCAAGACCATATCGTCGACGCTCGCAGTGTCACGCGTCTGCACCAAAAGTCCTCCGCCTACGGACTTTATCGAGAGGCCGCTAGATGCGAGATGAGTTTCATCGAGCAGCAACAAGCGTAGGTTTTTCTTCTCAGCCACAATTGCAAGCCCGCCATCATCTGCAGACGGCGAGACAATCACTTCGGTGAAGAGCGCGGTGATCTCGCGCGCGGTCTCGGCATCGAGATTGCGGTTGATGGCGATGATGCCGCCGAAGGCACTGACCGGATCACAATTCAGTGCCTTGCGATAGGCCTCGAGCACGGTCGCGCCTATCGCCACACCGCAAGGGTTTGCATGCTTGACGATAACACATGCCGCTTGATCCAAACCCGCAAATTCGTTGAGGCATTCGAGGGCGGCATCGGTGTCATTGATGTTGTTATAGGACAGTTCCTTGCCCTGAACCTGGCGAGCCGCGGTCACGCCATGGCGCCGACCGGGCACAGCATAAAGCGCTGCCTTCTGGTGCGGGTTTTCGCCATAGCGCAGCTCTTGCAAACGCTCGCCGCCAATGGCAAAGAATTCCCCGAACGGTTCGTTCAGCTGTGACGCGAACCAGCGGCTGATTGCAGAGTCGTAGCTCGCGGTTCTTGAAAACGCCTTGGCCGCGAGACGGCGGCGCATCTTGTCCGACGTACTACCACCTTGCGCCAAAATCTCCACCAAAACCGCATCATAGTCGGCGGGATCGACCACAACTGTGAGATCGTCATGGTTCTTGGCGGCGGCACGGATCATGGCGGGGCCGCCGACATCGATATTTTCGATCGTCTCGTCCCAGGATGCACCGCGCGCCACAGTGGTCTCGAACGGATAGAGATTGACGACCAGCAACTCAAACGGAGCAATCGCTTGTTGCTTCAGCGCGTCTTGATGTGACGCGTTGGCACGCACGGCCAGCAGGCCGCCGTGAATCTTGGGATGCAGTGTCTTCACCCTGCCATCCATGATCTCCGGAAAACCGGTGACTGCCGACACATCGATGACGGGCAGTCCGGCCGCTGCGAGTGCTTTCGACGTTCCCCCGGTCGATACAAGCTCAACGCCCATTTGTGATAGCCTTGTGGCGAAGGCGATAAGTCCGGCCTTGTCAGAGACAGAGAGCAAGGCGCGGCGAATGGGCTGTGACATGGTGGTGGCTCGTGGGTTGGCGTGGGGTATGGCTCCGCATAGCATGCCAGCATCCGCGGACAAGTCTCAGTGTGAGCGGTCCAATCGGGCGATAAAGAATCCATCGAGGCCAACATGATCGCCAATCGTCATCGCCGGATGCAAACGAAGCCATCCTGAGTCAGACACCAGATTGCGGGGGATGGCCGGACCCGGTGCGGCCAGCTTGAAATTGGGGTAGGCCGCCTGGAACCAGGTTAACTGCTTTTCACCTTCCTCAGGTTCCAGAGAACAGGTGCAATAGATTAGGCTGCCGCCTGGTATGACCCGGTCTGCCGCCTCTGCCAGCATCATGCGCTGCGTGGCGCAGAGGCCGGTCATCTGGGACGGTTGCCGGATATAGGGGAGTTCGGGGTGGCGACGGATGGTGCCCGTCGCCGAACAGGGCGCATCAAGCAGCACGGCATCAAAGCGCTCGGTCATACCAAGCGACAAGACATCACCCTCGACGACGGTAGCGGTCAGTCCCGTCCTCTCCAGATTTTCCCGCAGCCGTTGCAAGCGGACCGGTGATTGATCGACTGCCGTCACTCTCGCCCCGGCGGCGGCCAGTTGCATGGTCTTGCCACCCGGTGCCGCGCAAAGGTCGAGCGCCGATTTGCCGCGGAGATCGTCGAGAAGCAATACGGGCAGGCCCGCCGCGGCATCCTGCACCCACCAATCACCACTGTCGAAACCCGGGAGGGCTGACACCAGGCCACGATGAGCGAGCAGGCGGACCTGTCCCGTCGGCAGCACTGTGCCGCCGAGCCGTTCGGCCCAGCCCGCCGCATCGGACTTCACCGCAATGTCCAGGGCAGGTTCATTGGCATGGCTTCGCGCAATGGTTTCGGCCAGGTCCGCGCCATAGGCTTTGCGCCACCGGTCCCACAACCAGGCCGGCGTATTGACCTGACCGTTGCTTAGGCCCTTCAACTCCTCAGCACCGGTTGCCGCGACTTTCCGCAGCACAGCATTGATCAGGCCAGAAAAATGCGTGGCATTGCGGTCGGCCCTGGCCATGCGGACGGCTGAGTCGATTGCTGCATGCGGCGGCGTCTCGAGGAACAGAAGCTGGGCGATGGCCAATGTCACGATATCGCTGGCCGGGCCGGATTTTCGCGGCAGCGGCTTGGCGATGTGTTTGGCCTTGATCGCTTCGATCTCACCCAGATGCCGGAACGTGGTGCGCAAGAGATTGTTCAGGAACGCCCGGTCTCTTGTTTCCAACCGCCCGACGGCATCATCGTGCTCGATGAGATCATCGAGGGTCCGGCGCTCATCCAGCACAGAGCGGAAAATCCGGGCGGCGATCTGGCGGGCATCGATTCCAGTGGCAGTCTTTTCCTGAACCTTCATCCCCAAGGACCAGCCGGTTCACGGGGCGGTTGGCCCCATGGACCGGAAGTTGGTGGTCCGGCGGTTGGTGCAACCGTTCCTATCTCATCCGCCAGACGGCGCAGCGCCTCGATACGGTTCATGGTATCGGGGTGGGTGGAAAACAAATTGTCCATGCGCTGACCAGACAAGGGATTAATGATGAACATATGGGCGGTTGCGGGATTTGCCTCGGCCGAGCGATTTTCGATCTGATGGGCGGCACTTGAAATCTTCGTCAATGCCGAGGCCAGTGCCATGGGCTGGCCGGAGATTTCAGCGCCACCGCGATCAGCGCCATACTCGCGCGTACGGCTGATGGCCATCTGCACCAGCATCGCCGCCATGGGTGCAAGTAACACCATGAGAATTACGCCGATGAAACCCAGGGGATTGTTGCGGTCACGGCTGCTGCCGAAGAACATTCCAAAATTGGCGAGCATGGAGATAGCACCCGCAATCGTCGCGGTCATGGTCATCACCAGCGTATCGCGATTTCGGATGTGCGAGAGTTCATGGGCCATGACGCCCGCCAACTCATCGGGTGACAGGAGTTGCAGCAATCCGGTGGTGGCGGCGACGGCGGCATTCTCGGGGTTGCGGCCGGTGGCGAAGGCGTTGGGCTGGGGGTTGTCCATGATATAGACCTTCGGCATCGGCAGGTTGCCGCGCCTGGCGAGATCTTCCACCATGCCATAGAACTCAGGGGCTGCCGCGCGGTCGATCTGGCGCGCGCCGTGCATTCTCAGGACCATCTTGTCGGCGTTCCAGTAGGCAAAGACATTCATGCCGGCGGCGATCACAAAGGCGATGAACATGCCCTGCTCGCGCCCGAGCAGATAGCCGACTGCCAGAAACAGCCCCATCATTGCCGCCATCAGCAACCCGGTGCGCGCGGTATTCATCTTCAGAACTCCTCCTTGCCAATCAGGTTCATGGCCTCCCATATGATGGCAAGCTGTGGAGACGGCAAGATCATGAATGATGGCAAGTTGACGGCGGCGGCCCGCCGCGCACTGGCAGAAGCCGATGAACGGCGCAAAACAGCTGAAACCCAGGCGCTGCCCAAAGAGGTCAATGGCAAGCCCGGGCTTGAGCCCACGCGCTTTGGAGACTGGGAGAACAAGGGCATTGCCAGCGACTTTTGAGTTCACTCGAAACCCAGCCGCTGCCTGACCGCAGCAGCGCTCACCCCTGACTCGCGCAAGGCCGCCAGCGACTGGCTGTCGCGGCTCTTTGAAAGCTTCGCACCGCTGTCATCATGTATCAGATCATGGTGGGTGTAGCGGGGAGTTGGTAGATCAAGAAGCCGCTGCAACAGAATGTGCAATGGGGTTGCAGGCTCGATGTCCCGTCCACGCACGACATGCGTCACACCTTGCACGGCATCATCGGTGACGACAGCGATGTGATAGCTCGAGCCGACATGGAGCTTGGCGATGATGGTGTCGCCCCAGAGGGCAGCAGCCGGATCGTTGCAGGCCTGCATGTCGATCCGCCAGCCGTGGCTGTCGCCTTGGGCAATGCGATTCATGACAAGTTCACGTGGAAGAGTTCGGCAGGTGCCACCGTAGTGCTGATGGCCATCGGGGTCGGTTGTCAGAAGCGCGTGGGTGGTGGCCTCCTTGCGCGAGCAGAAACACGGGTAGATCGCGCGCGTCGCCCAAAGCTTTTGCAGGTTTTCGTCATAGGCCGCAAAGTGCTGGCTCTGGATTCGCACCGGCTCTTCCCATGTGAGGCCGAGCCAGGCGAGGTCCTCGTAGATGCCCAGGATGAACTCGGGCTTGCAGCGCGTCTCGTCAGTATCTTCGATACGCAGCAGCAGGCGGCCGCCCTCCTCTTGTGCCATGCGTTGGTTGAGAAGGGCCGAATAGGCATGGCCCAGGTGCAGCCTGCCATTGGGACTGGGTGCGAAACGGAAGATGGGAACCGGCATGGCGTGGTCTTGCAGTCAAACCGGTGAAAGGTCAAACAGGGCTATGGAGCGCCTTGAAACCGAAGCTGACCTTAGTGAAGCCATTGCGCGGCTCATCTCGGTTGAGCCACGATTTGCGCGCGTGCTGGAGCAGCACGGCGTGCCGTCGCTCCGTCACATGGAACCGGGGTTGAAGAGTCTGCTGCGGATCGTCA
>JANLTS010000203.1:0-1686 GCA_031363045.1 Hyphomicrobiales bacterium | reverse complement strand
GCGAAGGGCTTGCCGACATTGTCGCGCGTGAGCTTGGCAAAGCGCTCCGCACCCTTGGTGTTGAAGCGGAACGACACGACGGGCTGGTTCTGCTGGTCGAAGGCGCCGCGCGCATCGACTAGATCGGCACCGTCGACGGTGGCGCGGCTCGAGGTCTGTACCCAGAGCATATTGTCCGGGCTTTCCTTGAGCTTGAAGGACTTGCACTCGGGCGGCGGGTTCTGGCCTTGCGCCGTCGGTTGGGCCTCGCACACCACCTGGAAGGTCAGTTTTGCCGTCTGATTGAGCCGGCGTTTGATTTCCTGGCTGTCCTGAACGCCAGGCAACTGCACGGTAATGCGGTCCTTGCCCTGTTGCTGGATCGTGGCTTCGACTATGCCATCGGGATTGACGCGTTTCTCGACGATCTTGATCGATTGACTGACTGCGGTTGCAACCTTGGTGTCAATGCCTGCTTCCGAGAAAGTGAACGTGAATTGCTGGTCTTGCAGTGCCAAGTCAAACAGCGACGGCGAAACGCCCGTTCCGAACAACCCGGCATCCAGCGGCTGCACCAGTTTCTTGAGTTCAACGTTGGCTTTCTCGACATCTTCAGGCTTGGCAACGCGCACCCTGACGCCATTGTCAAAGCGGTTGAGGCCATTGTAGCCGATCTTGGCATCGCGCAGCGTCGAGCGGATGTCGCCGACGATCTGATCGGACAATCTTGCCCGCAGATCGGCACGGTCGATTTCGAGCAGAATATTGATGCCGCCCTGCAAGTCCAGACCCAGGGTGATCGGCCGCAGACCATAGGCGCGCAGTTGGTCTTGCGCAGTCGTCGGCAAGACATTTGGCAGGGCCAGAACGACAGCCAGCATCACAGCGGCAAGAATGCTGAAAATCTTCCAGCGGGCGAAATTCAGCATGTGGGTTTACTTGCTCTCGGCCTTGACTGGCTTGCTTTCGGCCTTGGCCGGCTTGCTCTCGGCTTTCACCGGTTCGCCCTTGGCACGCACATCGGCAATGCCGGAGCGCAACACGCGAACCTTGACGTTTTCGCCGACCTCGACCTGAAGCTCGTTGTCATCAACGAGTTTGAGCACCTTGCCGATGAGGCCGCCCGTGGTGATGATCGTGTCACCCTTGGCAACCTTCTTCAGCATCTCCTGATGTTCCTTCAACTTGCGCTGCTGCGGACGGATCAAGAGGAAATAGAAAACACCCATAATGGCGACAAGCGGCAAGACCATGCCGATGAGGTCGCCGCCACCAGGCATGCCGGTGGCTTGGGCAAAGGCCGGAGTAATGAACACGAGGCATCTCCCGATGAAAATCAGTGGCCGGAATATAGCGACGGTTCGTGGCATTGCAACCAATCGATTGCTGCCGCTTTACGGACCCTGTCCGCTCAGATAAGAGGCTCATATGACACAGGAAATCGATGTTTCGCTGCTCGCCCGCATTGCCGAAGCGCTGGAACGCATGGCGCCGGTCAGGCCCGCCGCCGCCGATATCGGCGCCCATGAGGCCTTTGTCTGGCATGCTTTGCCCCCGGCACTCGAACCGGTGCCGAAGGTCAACCGCGTGGAAATCGGCTTGCTGAAAGGCATCGATCTCACCCGCGATATCCTGATCGAGAATACCGAACGCTTCGCCAAGGGCCTGCCCGCCAATAATGCGCTGCTGTGGGGGGCGCGCGGCATG
>JANLTS010000177.1:0-17273 GCA_031363045.1 Hyphomicrobiales bacterium | reverse complement strand
ATCAGGATGGCGCCCACCGAATCGGCGATCTCGTGGAAGCGCTTGAAGTCGAGAATCCGCGGATAGGCCGAACCTCCGGCGATGATCAGCTTCGGCCAGATTTCGAGAGCTTGCGAGGCCAGCAGGTCATAGTCGATCAGGTGATTGTCTTCGCGCACCTTGTAGGGCGAGACCTTGAACCACTTGCCCGACTGATTGACGGGCGAACCATGCGTCAGGTGACCGCCGCAGGCAAGGTCGAGGCCCATGTAGGTGTCGCCGGGCTGCAGCAGCGCAAAGAACACCGCCTGGTTGGCCTGGGCGCCCGAATGCGGCTGCACATTGGCAAAGGAGCACGAGAACAGTTGCTTGGCGCGGTCAATGGCGAGGTTCTCGGACACGTCGACATGCTGGCAGCCGCCATAGTAACGGCGGCCGGGATAGCCCTCAGCATACTTGTTGGTCATCACCGAGCCCTGAGCTTCCATCACCGCGCGCGACACGATGTTCTCGGAGGCAATCAACTCAATCTCATGCTGCTGGCGGCCCAATTCGGCGGCAATCGTCTTGGCGATCTTCGCATCGCTCTTGGCCAGCGCATCCGTGAAGAAGCCGGGGAACAACAGCTTGGGGCCAGCCTTCTTCAGCGGGGCTTTCTTAGCCAACTTGACCTTGGTTTTGGCGGCAGGCTTTTTTGCTGCAGGCTTCTTCACAGTCTTCTTGGCCATGGGAATTCTCTCCACCGGTGTTTCCGTCGCACATGACAGATTGCTGAACCGAGGTCCAGCTACACCTTTCGCCAGCCCCAATCCACATGCCGAACGGCACGGCGTGGCACTAAACCGTCATCCGCGAAGTGGCGGTTGCGTCAGGGCGTCAATTGGCGGCAGATGCGGTCTTCTCTGGCTTGACGACCGGTTTCTTGGCCGCCACCGGCGCCTTGCAACCCTCCGGCAACTTGCCACCTGCTCCCGCCTTGCACTGTGCCGTGGCGGGTTTCTTGGCCGCCGTGCCGGTCACCGGCTTCTTGGTCTTGGCATCGACTGCCGCCGTCTTGGTTGCCGGTTTTTTCGCACTGGAGATTGCGTCCTTCTTCGCCACCTTCTTGCTGGCGGTCTTGGACTTCGTGGTGGATTTCTTCACCGGCTTCTTGGCCGTGCCGATTTTCTGGCTTGTCACCAGACTGGCAAAGGTGTTCTCCTTGTCGCTGTTGCCATTGCGGACAAAAACCTTAGCGCCGGTTTTGGCGATCCGGTTCTTTGCTGCGGTCTTGGAGGCTGTCTTGCCAGTGACCTTGGTTCTGGACGGCAGAAGGCTGTCAGTCGACTTTGCATTCCGGCCAACATCGGCGCTGGCATCTTGCTTGTCGGTGTTGCGCGACGAGCGGAACAGCGACGCGAAGCCGAAGGCCTCATCGGAATCAACCGCATCAAGCGAACGCGGAATGGGTTTCAGCACATAGCGCTTGCCGCCTTGGCTTTCGCCGACCGGCAACGGTTGACCTAAAACAAATCCCGAGCCATCGAGTTCGTAAACGTCACGGCGGAAGGCTGCGACACCGCCCGATACCGGCCACGCGGTGAGATAGGCGACGCGCAGTTGCGGGGCGTTGGCGATGGGCGTGTCGAGACGCGCCTTGGTATCGGCAAGTTCGGCGATGCGGCCGGAATCGATGCCATCCTGGCCTTGCAGCACCCAATTGATAAAGGTCGCCACGTTCTGCACGCGTACGCAACCGGATGAGTACAGTCGCTCGCCCGACCCAAAGAGTTCCGGCTCGGGCGTATCGTGCAGGTAAATGCCAAAGGGGCTGCTGAACTCGATCTTTGCCGTCGCCATGGCGTTGCTGCCGCCCGGCTCCTGACGGAAGTGATAATTATCGACGACCACGCGGCGCCAGTTGATGGAATTTGGATTGACCTCCGGACCACCGACGCCATCGAAGACTTTCATGTTCATGCTGTCCATCACCTTGGATGGGCTGGATGACAGCATGCGCGGCAGGATATCGCGCTCAACGATCGATGGCGGTGCGTTCCAGTAGGGATTAAAGCGGACGATGGTGAGCGGCGTCATTACCACCGGCGTTGGCCGCGACGGGCGCCCGACGATGGCGTTGTGAATCGAGTAGACCCGGCCATCATTGATCGTCTCAATCTGCTGGGCCGGAATGTTGACGACGACGTAGCGGCTGCCGAGGTCTTTCGAATATTCCGCGATGCGCGGAATGTTGGCGCGGATGGTCCTGAGCCGCTGTTCGGCGGGCACGTTCAGCTGCGACAATGTCGGGCCATCGATCGTGCCCGTCACCGCCAGGCCATGATTGCCCTGGAAACGCTGGACAGCGCTTTCGGTCGCCGAGGTATAGACCTCGGCAAATTCACCGGCGGTTGCCTCGGCGCGGAGATAACCTTCAATGTAGAGGCGCTTGTTCAGCGCACCGACGGCCTTGTTGCTAGAACCCTTCTTTAATTTGCCCGATGGCACTTTGGGCCAGCCACCGGCGGAGACAATCGCTGCATACTTGTCGGCTACAGCTTGCATGCTGGTGGAGCTGTCGAGTGCCAGAAAGGGGCTGACGGAACCATCATTGACAATGCGCGATGTCGTCGTCGCCTTGCCGCCGGTCACGGCGTGGCTCGACCAGTTCTGCTTCAGGTTGCCATTGGACTCGGTCACCTTCTTGCGGAACATGTTGCTGGCGGGTGCTTCGCCCTCGGCATGGGCCGGGGATACACCAGCAAATGCCACGCCGCAGGCGAGGACCAAAGCCAGTGGGCCTGTTTTCATCCGCCGCGCCACTTCAGTCAAAAACCCGAAAGCCATCAACAACCTCATACTCAAATCCACACCAGACTGAACGCAACCCGCCCCTGCCGCAAAGCAAGACGACGTTCATAACAGCCCGGTTCCGACTCGTCAAAAGCCGGCCACATTGCGGCCATGAGAAGCCGGGCAATTGCGGCAAGAATGCGATTGCAGGACATGAAAAGGCAAGACCCCAAAACTTCAGGGCCGCGCCGCGGCATTTCTGCCACAGCACGGCCCTCAAGTCCGCTTGCAGGAAGGTTGCTTAGAGCCGGTAGAGAATCTGGTCCGTCCAGTAGCGCTCAAGCCTCGTCAGCGACTTGTTGATGCGGTCAAGTTCATCGGTGTTGAGGCCGACCACCTGCTCCACCGCCTGCATCTGGCGGTTATAAAGCGCGTCAACGCGGTTACGGATGGCTTGGCCCTTGGGCGTCAGCCGCACGCGCACCGAACGCTTGTCGGTGGCGGAACGTTCGTGATGAACATAGCCCGCTTCGACCAGTTTCTTGAGATTGTATGAGACGTTGGACCCCTGATAATGACCACGGGTCTTGAGTTCGCCCGCCGTCAACTCGCTGTCGGCGATGTTGAACAGCAACAGGGCCTGCACCGGATTGACTTCCGGTTCGCCGGCACGCTCGAAGTCATCCTTGATGACGTCGAGCAGCCTGCGATGCAGGCGCTCAATGAGATTGAGAGCCTCGAGATATTTTGGCTTGACCGGATGCCGGACAGGCTCAGCCGTAAGCGGGCGCAATGCCCCCATCACTTCAGTACGCATGTTGATCCACCTTACCCTTGAAGCGGGGCTGGCTTCTTTGTCCATTCCCCTATCGACATGACACTACGTCGCGGCGGCTTAAAACGGCCTCAACAGCTTGAGTAAATTTATCCTTAGAATTTCAGATATTTGGGAGAAGCGCCGGTAGCGTTTACAGAGTCTTTCGCGGGTCGATCAAATGCCACATGTTTATCAGTGGCGGATTATGACCCGAAAAAGATTGCGCGGGCAGACGGCCCCACCCGTCTGCCCGCGCACATTTGCTCCATCCCCTATGGAGCAGAAACAGCTAGCGGCTCAGTATCGCTTCGTAGCTCCGGCGGATCTGCGCTTCGACATTGCGGCTGCATGATGTGCCAGCGGCATTGTTGCGGGCATTGGCCATCACTTTAGCGACGGCCCGCTTGCCGTTCGCGGCGACGGCCGAATTGTGCAGATCGACGATGCGGCGCCAGAAGCGGTCGCCGGCGGACCGGCCCAGACTCTTGCATTCGCGTTCGAGATAATAGGCCCGGATAGTTCGCGCATAGAATCCCAAGCCGGCGTTGTCCCGGCCCTCTGGATCGATATCCCGGATTGCAGTGGTGCTAGCCGCAGGACGTTTGCGGGTTTGGGCTGGCGGAACTGGCGCTACGTTTTTGGTACTGGCAATCGCCTGGCGTGCCGCATCGAGTGTCTCGCGGACATCGGCCTGCGCATCCGGTGAACAGTTAACACCCGTGCTCTCAGCTCTTCCACTGGCGTTGGCGGCCTTGGCTGCAGCAGCCGAACCCTGACTGGTGGCGGCAATTTCAGCGCGGGCGTGGTAGCGCTGCAGTTCGTTTCGTTCGCTGGCCGTCAGGTAGGAACACCTGGTATCAATGCCCCGCGCCCGGGACAAAATGCGCACGGCTTCTTCCGACGCACCGGCTGCCAGCGTGGGTGTCACGCTCGTTGTGGCGATGGCCAACACAATCAATGGCAACGTCACCAACAGGTTAGGCAATCTCGGCGTGGACATGTGAGAGGCAGCTCCGGATTTGGACTGCAGGTTAAAATTGCCGCAGTTTAATTTGTTTCAAATACGATGGACTTTCTTGTCCCATGGTTAACCGTGCCTTGCCAAGGACACAGGTTGGGCGCGATAGTCGTGACCATGACAATGCGCATTGCGATCACTGGTTTCTGCCTGTTGCTGATCGGCTCAGCCGCATGTGCTGAGGCCATTCCGAAACCACGGCCTAAGCCGTCAAGCCGCGAGACAGTACAGATCGCCATCGTCCCGATCCCCCGCCCCAATCCACACCGGGCGAAAGCGGTACCGAAAACGAAAGACGGCGATACCGCTGCAGCCAGAACGGGCTCCGCCACCACACCGGCTGAAACCCCGGCCTCTTGCCGAGAGGCGCTGGCGGGGATTGATATCGGTTACAAACCTTTGCCGTCGATCGGCAGTGACAGCGGCTGCGGAATTGCAGCGCCCATCGAAGTCAGCAGCGTTGCCGGTCTCACCCTCAAGCCCCCCGCCGTCATCAACTGCGCCGCCGCCAGGGCAATGAGTGACTGGATCACCAGCAGCGTCCAGCCCGCTGCCCGGAAACGCCTCAAGACCACGGTGACCGAAATCCACGTTGCTGCCTCCTATGTTTGCCGCCGCCGCAACAATGCCAGTTCCGGCAAGCTCAGCGAACACGCGAAAGGCAACGCCATCGACATGTCGGGCTTTGCCTTTGCCAAATCCGATGCGGTGGCGGTTGGCGGCGGCTGGGGCGACGGCCTGCTGGCCACCATCGGCCTGTCGAAGGGTGGTTCATTCCTCGATGATATTCGCCAGGGCGCCTGCTCGCATTTCACCACGGTTCTGGGCCCGGGTTCGGATCGCTATCATGGCGATCATTTCCACGTCGATGTCATTGTCCGGCGCGGCGGTTACCGGATCTGCAAATAATCCATGCACAGTCTGGCGGTTGCGTTGACGCGGCAAGTCTTGTTATGAATTTCCGATGACCGACAGAACTGGCACCGCCGCCGCATTTCCCGCCACCCGCATGCGACGCAACCGCCGCACTGCCTGGTCCAGAGCCATGGTGCGCGAGAACACCTTGCAGGCCGCCGATTTGATCTGGCCGGTCTTCGTCATCGAAGGTCAAAACCGCACCGAGGCAGTCGCTTCGATGCCGGGCGTGGCGCGTTATTCGATCGATCTCGTTGTCACCAAGGTCGAGGAGGCAGCCGAACTCGGTATTCCGGCAGTGGCCCTTTTTCCCAATACGCCAGCACATTTGCGCACCGCCGACGGGCGCGAAGCCTTCAATCCCGAAAATCTGGTGTGTCAGGCAGTACGGGCGATCCGCAAGGCAGTGCCGGACATCGGCATCATGTGCGACGTGGCGCTCGACCCCTATACCAGCCACGGCCATGACGGGCTGATGGACGGCAACGAGATTGTCAATGACGCCTCATTGGAGGCGCTGGTGAAACAGTCGCTGGTCCAGGCGGAAGCCGGCTGCGATATCATCGCACCCTCAGACATGATGGATGGCCGCATCGGCCGCATCCGCCAGGCGCTCGAGGCCAGGGGCATGAGCCACGTGCAGATCATGGCCTATAGCGCCAAGTATGCCAGCGGCTTCTATGGTCCATTCCGCGAAGCCCTGGGCTCGTCCGGCACGCTGGTGGGCGACAAGCGCACCTATCAGATGGATCCCGCCAACACCGACGAGGCGATCCGCGAAGTGGCGCTCGACATTGCCGAAGGCGCTGACATGGTGATGGTGAAGCCCGGCATGCCCTATCTCGACATCGTGGCCAGGGTGAAGAACACCTTCCATGTACCGACCTTTGCCTATCAGGTGTCAGGCGAATACGCCATGCTCATGGCCGCCTGCAACAACGGCTGGCTCGATCCCAAGAAGGTCATCCCCGAAGCCCTCATGGCCTTCAAACGCGCCGGGGCCGACGGCATCCTCACCTACTTCGCGGTAGATGTGGCGAGGAGCTTGCGGATTTAGTCCGCAGCCATTTCGGTACGGGCACGCGGCGATCAGATCACTTCAAAATCTGCGTTAGTCAGGGCAAGGCCAGCCGTCAGGGTTGCGAACTGCACCTGCGCATCGCCACCTTGGCCGTCCGCGTCATAAAACAGCTGCCCGGTTGCCGAATTGTAGATGATGCGGTCGTTATCATCGGCTGCCGCCGTGCCGATCACAAATCTTGAGCCTGCAAGAATGCCGGCATCAAGTCCGCCGCCGGAGAATACGGCATTGTCAATCTGGATGAGGTCGTCAGCAACGGCGAAGTCACCGATGCTGTCAATGTTGTCGACGGCATTGAGTTCGCTCGTGAACACAAAAGTGTCCTGATCGGCGCCGCCATTCAAAATGTCGTTGCCCTTGCCGCCATCAAGCCGGTCCTTTCCGGTATCGCCCGCCAAGTTGTCGTTGCCGGAACGGCCAAGCAATTTGTCATCGCCAGTTCCGCCGGACATTATATCGATACCAGAGCCGCCATCGAGGACGTCACGGCCGTCTTCGCCAAACACACTATCCTTGCCGGAACTTCCGGCGATGCGGTCGTCGCCAGATTCGCCATGTAGAATGTCGTCACCATCACCACCGTCAATGATATCGTCGCTTTCATCAACAACGGCGCTTGCCGTGCCCCCATAAATGGTGTCGTTGCCTTCACCGCCGCTGACGGTGTCGATGCCTTCACCACCATAAATAGCGTCATTCCCGGTGCCACCATCAAGTGTGTCGGTACCGGCTTCGCCGTAGACCAGATCGGCGCCATCGCCGGATTTCAGCTTGTCGTCGCCGGCATTGCCGTGCAGCGTGTCATTGCCATCGCCGGAGGTGACGGTATCATTTCGCGACCCGCCGGAAAATCGCAGGACTTCGATCCCGGATGTCACGGTGCCGTCGCTGGCTGGACCGGAAGAATTCAGAACCAACCTGAATGCCACGGCCTTGGCCGAGCGGTTAAGATCAAAGGTGTCGAAGCCGTCGCCACCGGCAACAATCTTCAACCCTTCATTGGCGTAGATGGTGTCATTTCCGGTGCCGCCGTCTACTTTATCCGAGCCAAGCCCGGTAAAGATTGTGTCGGCTCCCGAACTGCCTTTCAGGCCGTCATTGCCGTCACCGCCGTAGACGATATCATCACCGGAACCACCATTGATCTTGTCGTTGCCATACTCGCCGAAGATCTGGTCATCACCATCGCCACCATTGATGATATCGGCGCTGACGTCGGCTGTGGCCGTGCCCGTGCCTCCGTAAATCGTGTCGTTGCCGTCGCCGCCGTCGATCGTGTCGACCGCAGCTCCGCCATACAGAACATCACTGCCGTCACCACCATCGATCTGATCCCGGTCCAAATCGCCGTTGATCGTGTCGTTGCCTTCAGCGCCGGTCAAATCATCATCACCGGCACCGCCGACAATTGAATCGCCGCCATCACCACCCAAGATGGTGTCATTGCCGCCGCCTGACGTGTAGACGAGGCGTTCGATACTCTTCGTGGTCGTACCGTCAGAGCCGGCAGCCCCGTTGAGTCTAAATGTCGTATTGGCGGAACTGCCGGTGCGGTCGACTGTCAGCGTATCAAAACCGCTGCCGCCATCGATCTTTTTTTTGCCAATAGTGATACTGATGGAGTCGTCACCGGCCTCGCCATTGATGGTATCGTTACCAGTACTGGACAGTATTGTATCCGAGCCATTGCCACCGTTTAAAATGTCGTTGCCGTCGCCGCCATTGATCAAATCGTTGCCATCACCACCGTCAATTTCGTCATCTCCAGCTTCACCATAAATCGTGTCGTCGCCGTCACCACCAGAGATGTTGTCGTTGCTAACATCGGCAGCGAGGAAGCCGGTGCCGCCGAAAATCGTGTCGTTGCCATCATACCCCCTGATGACATCGGCACCATCATTCCCCGTGATATAATCATCAATGTTGCTGCCATTGATGGTGTGCGCGCCAGGTGTGTCATTTATAGTTGGCATGGGGCTTTCTCGCTGTTTACTGAATACGAAACCGGTGCTTTCCGGCAGAACTAGCTTTTTGTGGCCCCGCGGGACAAGTTATCCCACAACCACCGCGCTGTCCAGACGAACTGGCGGACGCTGTGATCAGGACTTCCGGAGCCTGGCAATCAGGCTTGATGTATCCCAGCGGCCGCCACCCATTTTCTGCACGTCGGCATAGAATTGATCTACCAGCGCGGTGCCTGGCAGCGGCGCGCCATTGCGCCGCGCTTCGTCGAGGCAAATGCCCAAGTCCTTACGCATCCAGTCGGCGGCGAAACCAAAGTCAAATTTGCCGGCGATCATCGTCTTGTGGCGGTTCTCCATTTGCCATGAACCAGCGGCCCCCTTGGAGATCACTTCGACCACGGCCTCCATGTCGAGGCCAGAACTCATGCCAAAATTCACCGCTTCGGCCAAACCCTGCACCAGGCCTGCGATGGCAATTTGATTGCACATCTTGGCCAATTGGCCTGAACCCGCTGGCCCAAGGAGTTTACACATTTTTGAGAAGTGCGCGATCAACAGCTCAGCTTTGGCGTAGTCGACTGCATCACCGCCGCACATCACGGTCAAAGCACCATTCTCGGCACCTGACTGCCCGCCCGACACGGGAGCATCGACAAAACCCAGCCTCTTTGACTTTGCAATGGCATGAAGTTCGCGAGCCACCAGGGCTGAGGCTGTGGTGTGGTCGATAAACACGGCGCCGGTCTTCATCGCCTGAAATGCACCATCGGCTCCCAGTGTCACCTGCCGGAGGTCAGCGTCGTTGCCCACGCAGGCAAAAACAAAATCGGCATCGCGCGCCGCCTCTGCCGGCGTCGCCGCTCGATGGCCCTTGAAAGCCTTAACCCACATGTCAGCCTTCGCGGTGGTGCGGTTATAGGCGGTCACATCAAGTCCGCCGCGGGTCACCAGATGACCGGCCATTGGATAGCCCATGACACCCAATCCGATCCAAGCCACGCGCATGCGTCTTCTCCCCTGCAATTCACCCGCCGTCGTAGGGGATCGCGTCACTGAAATCAATTCGGGTTCGCGGTGTGCTAAAGTCACTTGAATGTCCAGCAGCCTCGGTCATTATGAGGCCATGTCGACGCGGAGTCCGAACACTTGAGCATTGAACGGCGGAACTTTCCCCAGTTCTTCATCACCGCCCCATCGCCATGTCCCTATTTGTCCGGACGGGTGGAGCGCAAAGTGTTTACGCATCTGGTGGGACAGGACGCACGCAGCCTCAATACGCAGTTGTCGCAAGGCGGCTTTCGCCGCAGCCAGAACATTGCCTACAGGCCGGCCTGCGACGGTTGCGCCTCCTGTGTCTCGGTGCGCGTGCCGGTCAACACCTTCGAGCCCGGGAGAAATTTCCGCCGGACGGCAAGGATCAATCAGGACGTCGTGGGCACGGTCATGCGTTCGAAAGCGACCAGCGAACATTACGCCTTGTTCCGTTCCTACATCGATTCCCGTCATGGCGATGGCGGAATGGCGGACATGTCGGTTTTGGACTTTTCCGCCATGGTGGACGATAACTTCGTTGATAGCCGGCTGGTCGAGTACCGTCTGCGGAGCGACGACAACAGCCCGGGCGAACTTGTTGCCGCTGTGCTCATCGATATTCTCGGTGACGGCATGTCGATGATCTACAGTTTCTATGATCCCATGCAGCAGCGCCGTGGCCTCGGCACCTATATGATCCTTGACAACATCAACCGTGTGAAGCGCTTGGGATTGCCCTATCTCTACCTCGGCTATTGGGTGCGCGGTTCGCGCAAGATGGACTACAAGGCCCGGTTCCTGCCGCAGGAACGCTTGACCGCCGATGGCTGGGCGCTGCATCACGGGTATCGTTCTTAAGGTTTAGTTAAATCGTTTGACCGCAACTGTCGTTGCGGCAATAGAGTCGATCAACGGATTGACATTCTTTTGACGTTAGGATAGTTTTTAGCTTGTTTGCGCACTGACGCATTGTAGGTTTGAAATCAGCACATCATGCGGCCGAAGACACAGCACTCGATCCATCAGGTGCGCATGGCATACTTTGTTACCGCCATCGGTGGCTTGCTCTTTACTTTCGATCTTCCGCTTCTCAGGTTGTCGCTTGCGGACCAATGGACCATGGTGTTCACGCGCGGCATCCTATTGTTTCTGGCCATTACTGCGGGCTGGTACATCACGCGCAACCGTGATGGGAGTGAACCATTTATCGCCGGCAAGGCTGGTCTGATCGTCGCGCTGACCAGCACCGTTGGCAACATCGCATACATCAGCGCCATCGTGCAGACGAGTGCCGCCAACGTCGTCTTCATCATTGCCCTGACACCTGTCATTGCCACCGCGATGTCGCGCGTCGTACTCGGCGAAAGAGTTCATGCCCTGACGTGGCTGGCGACTTTACTCGCCTTTACCGGCGTCAGTATTATCGCCTGGGACGGAATTCTCACGGCCAAACCGTGGGGAACCGTGTTGGCGCTGATATCTGCCTTTTGTTCAGCGACGGCCTTCACCGTTGTGCGCGCCACCGGCCGAAAGGTCGCCACCAGCCTGGCAATCGGCAGCTTGTCTTCCGCCATCATCGCGTTGGTATTCTTCGGAGTGTCGTTACCCTCGCTGCTAAATCCCGCAAGTTTCGGGGTTCCGGCCTGGATGTGGCTGGCGCTCAACGGCCTGATCGCCATTCCGCTGGCCACAGTCCTGTTGGCCAAAGGTCCGCGCTATCTTCCCGCCGCCGACGTCAGCATGTTTTTCCTGCTTGAGACGGTGCTGACGCCCTTGTGGATATGGATGATCTTTGCCGAGTTTCCACGCCCGGCTGTTCTGGCTGGCGGCGCCGTCGTCATCGCAACGCTGATTGCCCATAGTTGGTGGAAATTGGGCCGCGTGGCAATTGACAGCAAGGCAGGACCGGCTCGCCAGGAATACTAGGCGGCTGCTCCCCCTTCCCGGCACGTGCGGCGGTCATAATCAGAGCGGGGAATTCCAAGATGAACGCCTTGACGTTGACGTAAATTTCGGTAACTCTGGATTTCATTGATGCGGTGTTAAGCTTGTGCCGGTTAATTTAACCAAATTGAAGGCATAGCGGTTCAAGTATTCCGGTTGTTGCATGCCCGAGGGGCAACCTGATGCAGGCAACGGTCGGGATGGCCTGAGGGTCAGTCGAAGAGTTGGGGTCTGAGTCTGATGTATGTGCAAGTAAAAGGTACGCAGGGCGCACGGCCGTTGCTGGCGCCCGCCGGTCTGAGTGATCCGCTCAGAACCGTCGCGGCAATAAACCGGCTCCGCCAGGCCGCTGAAGCTCAGAACTACAGTTTCGAGACGAGCAATGATTTTACCAGCTTTGCAGAACTGAGGCTCAAGGTTCGGCACTCCCTGCCCTCTCCGATGTTCGATGTTGGCGTTAATCGCCATCTTGCAGAGCGTGCCTTCTGGATGTGCGCACGGGATGGGTCGGGCAATGCCATCGCCCTCCAGGCCTTCCGTCTCGACGAGGCGGATCCGAATCTGGCCGAATGGGCGCTGGGCTGGATGATGGGGCTCTATGCCAAGCGCAAGGAACTGGTGGTTCCGGATGCACCGCATGTCCCTGATCATTCCGTCACATCGCTGATCCACGGACCCGTCGGCTATCATGGCGAGTTGTGGATCGACAAGTTTCACAAGGGCGTGTTCGAGATTTTCACCCGCCTCGGAATGCTCCTTGCGCTGATCAAATGGCAGCCGGAAGCATTGTGGGCGCTTGGCAGCAAGGCCATGGCGACGCGCGGCCACTTTGTGCGTTCAGGCTATGTCCATATCGAGAGCAGCTTCCTGCGGTGGAGCTGGGAGCCGTCAGGAGCCGAACAGAATGAATGGATCGGCATCGCCGAACGCCGGCATCTGGAGTTCATGATCTCCGAAATGACGTCTAGAGAACCGATATATCAACCTTCGTTAGCTCCGTAACCACACGGACGCCACGCTTGTTGCGGCCGATCTTCAGCGGCAACACCACCCGCTGATAGGGAATCCAGTAAACGTCGCCCGTCGGCGAGGACATGGCCGCATAGATGTGGTCATAATGCGGTGACCCAGTGCGGATCACATCCGGATAAATGCGGCTCACCGCATGGTCAAAGGAGTGCCCTGTCAGGCACGGATAGGACACCGGGCTCAAGCCATAGACTTGGGCGATGGTCGATTTGGGGCCAACGCGCGAGACCTGGAACTTCTGCGAGTTTGGATCGTAAAGGCAGTCGATCGAGTGGTCGTCGTCCATGGTGTTTTCCAACAGCGCCTGCTTCAACAGCAGTGGCACACCGTCGCTGTTCGCGTTGGCGTCATGGATGTAAACCGTCTGAGAGAGATGCACGTCGCTCTTGTGGAGGAGCTGATGCATGCGGTCGCTGGCTTCCCAGGCCTGCTCAAAATGCTCGGTAAACCAGCCCGCGGAGTAATACTGCAGCTGAAAGGGTCCAAGTGCCCCGTGAATCCATTCCATGGCGAAATACAGCGACGCCCAATTTGCCGAAAACATTGTCCAGCGTACAATCGTGCCGGTGTCGCTTTCGAGAAGCTTGACTTGGCCTTCACGATGCAACATCGCGCGCTCGTCGTTCCGGCCAGGCGCTCCGCTACCCGGCGAATCCACGATCTTGCCGTGCCTGACCCAATGGACGCCAGCTGCCATTACGTGAAACGTTGCCCCTTTCCGGCCCTCCGGAACATGAATTCTCAAAGCGGACAATAAGCAGATGCAACATAAGGAGTGCTTAACGCCAATTGTGAATGCATGATGCTCTGTCATTTGAGTGAGGCGCCGCACCCGGCGGACTGACCAACGCGGCGTTCGTGACCAGGACATGAGATTACAGCGCGGGACCGACCTGGCGCTCAACACTGACGATGTTCTGACCGTTGTACCGGTGCCTGAAGGCATCAAGGGCCTGGCGCGGGCGCTGACGGAATAGACAATCCGCCCCAACGCATTATCTGCACAACCGAAAACGGCCCGGTTTGCACCGGGCCGCTTACATTCAAACAACTTGCGAACAGATCAGGCTTTGGCAGCCGCCTTGCGCATACGGCCAAGTCCAGCGAGGCCAGCCAGACCCGACAACAGCAGAACAATGCCGCCCGGCAGCGGAACCGGATCGACCTTGATCACACCTGGAACCGTGTAGGCACGGATCCAGCTTACGCCGTTACGAAAGCCGCTGATGCTGAAATCATTGAGCAGCGATGAATAGAGGAAGGCCAATAGAGTTCCGCCGCCAGGGCCACCGACGTGCACAACAAACAGGTTGGCATCGTCAAGAACTGAGCTGGTTCCACTATAAGTCGCACCCTTCTTGGGGGACGAAAAACAGGTTACCAGTCCGTCGCAATTGCCGCTACCAATACTGCTGGCCAATTGCGTGATGCCCGACGTGTTGAACCAAGGTAACGACTTCAGAGCAGCAAGCACGGTGCCGTCGCCAAGATCCGCCAGGTCGGTCTTCAGCGCAGACACTGAATCGATGTAACCGCCTGGAGTGACCGTCAAACCTGTGGTGTCGGCGGGATGAACAACAGCTGCGCCAGCCGACAGCGCCGATGTCGCAAGAAATGCAAGCCCGAGGACCAGTGACTTCAATCTCTTCATGATGACTAACTCCTAATTCCAATTCAGTTTGGAGTGGCCCCTACTCCCTGCCTGCATTGAATAGCTAACAGTGTGTTAATGTCAATTGTCAAAATTGGCTAAAACACCGCAAAATGGGAATTTCCGGGCTTTGGTTAGCGCGGCACTCGCGTGCTGTTTACCTAGCGTAAAACTGAACAACCACTCTCAACCATCTGTTATTACAGGATTTTCATGATGCCCACGCATCACTTTCCGTCGCGTTACATCATCTAAGTTGAGCTAACTGCCTGATCGACAACTGAAAATCGGCTGACCGTACTCGTCAGCCAAGCCGGGCATTTTGACGTCGATCATCTCTGGCGACTTGACGGCTGGCATCGGCAGCGCGACCGGCCACCGGGCGCAACCTCGCAAAATCGCCCTCTCCCTAAAATTCTAAGCCTTACATTTTCAGAAACGTTATTCTTTTAGGGTTGTATCGGGTTGTAACGAATTGCATCCGCGGTGGGCAATCACCTGAAGATGCGCAATTGGTTGTTGGGATTGGGACAATGAATCTGGGATCATTTCGAAGTGCAGCGACGGCCGGCGCGATGGCTCTTGCCGCAGCGGCGTTTACGGCACCGGCTTCGGCGCTGACCATCACCGCCGATAATTTTGACCGCGCCAACAGCAACACCGTGGGTGGCGGTTGGGTTGAAAGCAGTGATAATGCCAACGATGCCGCAATATTCACCAACCAATTGCGGTTGCGCGACAATCAAGTCGGAACGCCAGATGCCGCCGTGCGGCAATCCGGGTTTTCCACAATTGGCCTCACCAACATCATGGTAACGCTGGATTGGCTTGCCTTGGGCAACAATGAGATTACCGATACGCTCAATGTCGCGTGGGCGATCGGAAATCCAGGCACCTTCAACCCCGGGTCATGGACAACGGTTGGAACTGTTGGCGGCCTTAGTTCCGGTGGCTACACACTGGGTCAGAGCTTTGCGCTCGGAGCGGCTGCAACTGGGCAAGCGGTGATTTCCATTATGTTGTACAGCGACGTGAGCGCTGGCGGTCCCGGCAACAACGAAGGTTTTCTCATCGACAATTTCGTGCTGTCGGGCGTTCCAGTCGTAACGCCGATATCTTTGCCAGGCAGCGGCTTGCTCTTGATGAGTGGCCTCGTGGGGTTTGCGGCGATGGGTGGCCGGGCCCGCAAAGCAGCCTGAACGCAGTACACTGAAAAACCAAACAGCGCCCTGGAATTTCCAGGGCGCTGTTTTCTTGTTGACGGTTGAACGATAGACTTACCTGAAAGCCGCCACGAAGCCCGATTGTTCGGTGAGCTTGCGGGTGGCATCGGCGGCACCCGTGGTTCCCTGCGGAATGCCCAGCGTGTTGCCGTTGTAAAGCAGTTTTGAGTTTGAATAATAAGTTATGCGGCCGCAGGAAAATCCCAAGGCCGAACAGGCGTTGTTGTAAGACATGATATCGCGGAACTTCGCTGTGGTGTTGACGAAACCGTAGTTATAGACCTCGGCACCCGCCGCAGCCTCGACATAGCGGTCATGATTGAGACCCATGTTGTGGCCCAGTTCATGCGCCAGCGTCGCCGTGCCGTTGCAGGCCGGGTTGATGGCCGAGAAGGCATAAGATGCACTGGGCGGCGTGCCGTTAACCCAGGCAATGCCGCAGTATTCGCCACGATCAGCGTAAAGTGTCACGAAGTCTGCGCCAAGCGCCGAACGCATGTCGCGGATGGTGCCGAAATTGGCGATGGTGCCGGATGTCACGTCGCGCAGCGGCATTGTCATGTCGGTATAGGTTTTCTCGTCATAGGTGGGGCTTACCGGTGTTACGCCCACGAGACTCATGTGCATCGGAATGCCGCTGTTGGTGAAGCCGGTATTCACAATAGCGACGTCAAGCGCGATCCGATCGGCGGAGAGGCCACCAAACAAAGTGTTCACACGGGCCGTAAAAGCAGCGAGAATCTTGACTTCAAGAATGGTGCCTTCTGGCGGGATCGATGTGGTGCCACCACCTGTGGTACCGCCCGTCGTTCCGCCTGTCGTGCCACCCGTCGTGCCGCCTGTGCCCGAACCCGTTGGCTTGCCCTTACCGCTTCCGCCACCGCCCGTCGATTTCGGGGCAGCTGCGATCTCCATGTGCAGATCATTGGGGAAAGCCTCGGAATCGACTTCGCGAATGCGATGCTGGTTGCCGCGGCCGGTCGGTTCGATGATGAAGCTGCGGCCGCCGGCTTCGATCGAACCGGTGATGTTGCCGTTGTTGACGACGAGAATGCCGTAGTCCGTGGCGTTGATATCGCCATGCCACACGACGCCGCCGGCGAAAGCCTCATCGACGTGCTTGGCATTGAGCGTCACGGTGAAGTCGGGGAAAAGCTCCAGCGTCACTTTGCCCGCCAGTTTGGCGGAGCGTTCGGCGCGGTCAGCGGCCTTCTCCTGGCCACGCGGAAGAATGTTTTCCTCGATCGCCGTGGCATCGACGTCGACCAGGCGCGAGCGCTTGAGGGTCTTGTCGGCCTTGTGCTTCTCCTGGGTCGCCGATGGTTCGACAGCAGACGACGG
Organism: Hyphomicrobiales bacterium; assembly: GCA_031363045.1. Taxonomy (GTDB): domain Bacteria; phylum Pseudomonadota; class Alphaproteobacteria; order Rhizobiales; family Aestuariivirgaceae; genus Aestuariivirga. The sequence continues at coordinate 507 of JANLTS010000177.1, read as the reverse complement.
CTTCATCAGCGGTGCATCGGCCAGCGCGGTGCCGCTCATCAGCATTGCGGCAGCTGCCGCCAGGATCGATGAACCTGCCTTCAGCGACTTGGAATTGCGAATTTTCAAGAAAGCCTCCCCACTGGTGTGAAGATGCTTAAAACATACTTACTATAATAGTACGTTCACAAAGGACGTAAAAATTGAACAAATGTAATGGCAATGCAGAGCAGGTTTACCAAGAGTTTCAAAATCTTACCTGGCACAATCGTTTGCAATCACATTCAACTTACGCTGAGTCATTTAGTTGTTAAACTGCAGAATCAAATGATGAAAACATCGTGGAAGACCCAGCACTTCACCCGAACCTGTTGGACTTCGGAAATCCTTTCGGTGGCAACCTGCCTGCTTGCGCCCTCTCACCGATCCATTCCTTCAGATCGGTGACGTTCCAGTTGCGGCCCGAGCTGTCGATCCAGCTTAGGCCTTCTTTCAGCTTGAACAGCTTGGCATCGGCCAGGCCGCCGT